>CACZRJ010000020.1 GCA_902783535.1 uncultured Ruminococcus sp.
AGAAGACCGGGAAGAACTGCTGCGGGGGCTTTTCGGGAACGGCGGCCTGAAAGCCGCGATCACGATCGGCTGCTCTTTGCAGTCCTGCCTAAGCTCTATCTCGCTCGCGCATCGCTTTCCCGGCTTGTTCTGCGCTGTCGGATATCATCCCGAGTTCGCCTTCCAAACGGACATCGATTTTCTGAAGGCGTGCCTCGATGACCCGAAAGTTGTCGCGATCGGAGAGATCGGTCTGGATTATCACTATGAGGACAATCCGCCGAAAGACGTGCAGTCTGAAGCCCTGCACGCGCAGATGGAGCTCGCGGAAGCATATTCCCTGCCCGTCGCGATCCACGACCGCGATGCGCACGGGGACATCATGGATGCGGTTCGCGCGCATCCCGGAGTCACCGGCGTGTTCCATTCCTATTCCGGAAGCTGGGAGATGGCGAAAGAACTGCTGAAGCGCGGCTGGTATATTTCCTTTTCCGGCGTCGTCACTTTCAAGAACGCGCGCCAGGCGGTCGAAGTCGCAAAGAACGTCCCGCACGACCGGTATCTGACCGAAACGGACTGTCCCTATCTTGCTCCCGTGCCCTTCCGCGGAAAAAGAAACGACAGCGGTCTGATGCGCCATACGCTGCAGGCGGTTGCGGACATCCGCGGGATTCCCTTCGAGCAGGCGGAAGCGGAAACGGAAGCGAACGCGACTAGGCTGTTCAGACTGCCGGTTCGACCCTGAAAGCGGCGTTCTCCGTCAGTTTGCACCAAAAGAGTTTGCGAATTTGATCAAAAATTTCTGTCAAACCTCTTGTTTTTTGCGATTGCTTCATATAAAATAATCATTTGGAAAAAATAAAACATTTTTAGGAGGACTATCATGTCTGTAAAAGTTGCTATCAATGGATTTGGAAGAATCGGCCGTCTGGCTTTCCGTCAGATGTTCGGCGCCAAGGGATATCAGATCGTTGCGATCAACGACCTGACCAGCCCGAAAATGCTTGCTCACCTGCTGAAGTACGACACCGCTCAGGGAAGCTACTGCGGCACCTACGGCGAAAACAAGCACACCGTCGATTACACCGATGACGCCATCATCGTCGACGGAAAGACCATCAAGATCTACGCTGAAAAAGACGCCATCAACTGCCCCTGGAAGAAGCTGAAAGTCGACGTCGTTCTGGAATGCACCGGTTTCTACACCGACATCGCAGACGCCAACAAGCACATTCTTGCCGGCGCTCGCAAAGTCGTCATCTCCGCTCCCGCTTCCAACAAGAAGGATCCGGAACATTTCTCCGCTCCGAAGACCATCGTTTACAACGTCAACAACGAAACGCTGACTGCTGACGACAAGATCATCTCCGCTGCTTCCTGCACCACCAACTGCCTGGCTCCGATGACCAAGGCGCTCCATGACAAATATCCGATCGTTTCCGGCATCATGACCACCGTTCATGCGTACACCGGCGACCAGATGATCCTCGACGGCCCGCAGCGCAAAGGCGATCTCCGCAGATCCAGAGCCGGCGCCTGCAACATCGTTCCGAACTCCACCGGCGCAGCGAAAGCCATCGGTCTCGTCATTCCCGAACTGAACGGCAAGCTCATCGGTTCCGCGCAGAGAGTTCCGACTCCCACGGGTTCCACCACCATCCTGATCGCAGTCGTCAAAGGCAAAGACGTCACTGTCGAGTCCGTCAACGAAGCGATGAAAGCCGCTTCCAACGAATCCTTCGGATACAACACCGATCAGATCGTCTCTTCCGACGTCATCGGCATGACCTACGGCTCCCTGTTCGACGCGACGCAGACCATGGTCTCCAAGATCGACAGCAACACCTATCAGGTTCAGGTCGTTTCCTGGTACGACAACGAGAACTCCTACACCAGCCAGATGGTTCGTACGATCAAATACTTCTCCGAACTGAAGTAATCCGAATCGTTATCAAAGAAGAGCAGCGGCTTCGCGCCACTGCTCTTTTTCCTTTCACCTGCGTAAAGAGAAAGCAGAGGCATTTGGCCTCCGCTTCTGTTCAGTTCGGTATAAGCAATCCGATAACTGCGCGTTATGCGGTCTTTCTGCGGTCCCAGCGCGACATGATCAGTTTCACGAGACGGACGACCGCGGGACTGAGCGCCATGTTGAACGCAAGCTCGATCAGGAAATTCAGTCCGACGAATCCGACGATCATGTATAGGAAGACGTTTTCGAACCCCGCCGTTTCTCCCCACGCGCGGACCGTGTCATAGAAGAAGAGCCTGCATCCGAGAAGGAAGATTCCGGTATTGACGATCGGACACACGGCAGCGGCGGCGAACGTCGCGAGAATGTCGTTTTTCTTCGCGAGCAGCCTGTAGACGAATCCGGCGCAAAGACCTGCGGCAATTCCTTTTACAAGAACGGTCACGATCGTTCCGGGAATGTTGATCGCAAGGAAAGCGTTGGCGTCCCCTGTCGCGAAAACCATCGCGCCGAATACGAGACCGAGCCATCCGCCGGCCCACGGTCCGTAGAGCGCGGCACCGATGACGATCGGGAGCAGGACGAGAGAAATGGAAAACGTCCCGAACCGGATGAATCCGCCGAGATACTGCAGCAATACGACGAGCGCGGTCAGAAGACCGAGGCCCGTGATGGTTCGAATCATATTTGTTCGTTTCATTGAGAACCCTTTCTGAAAAAGATCCGGGATGCGGAAACGGTCATATTTTGCTTCCGTTCCTTAATATTTTATCGATTTTTTCACTGTTTTCAATATACAATTTCAATAAACAAAAGCAACCGGATGCCCTGTTTTTTATCGAATCGTCTTTCGATGTGCGTTTTTTCCGTTTTTTTCGCGTCACCGAGAATAAAACCGGGCTTTCCGTTATTCTTTCTCCCGCCGCTCTTGAATTCTCCGGGCAACTGTGATAAAATGAGTGATGCTCCGGAGATTCATCGCTCCGGCGCGACATCAATCAGGAACGGAGTTCTCGTGAACTATGACAGAAAAACATCTGCGGCCGGATGACCTTTCCGGCATACGCTCCGTATATTTCATCGGCATCGGCGGAATCAGCATGTCCGCGCTGGCCGAGATCATGCTTTCCAGGAATCTGCGCGTCTGCGGATACGACCGGTCTCCGTCAGGCGTCACCGAGAGGCTTGAGTCTCTCGGCATACGCATCCGCTACGGCGACGACCACCGCGCGGAAGATTTCAAGGACGTGGATCTCGTGTGCTATACGGCGGCAGTCGATTCCAGCCACCCGCAGATGAAGCTTGCATCGGAAGCGGGACTGAGGATCGTTCCCCGCGCCGAGCTGCTGGGATGCATCGCCGAAAGCTATCCCGTATCCATCGGCGTGGCCGGCACACACGGAAAATCGACGACTTCCGGAATGCTCTCTCATATGTTTCTGAATGCCGAAAGCAAGGATCCGACGTTCATCGTCGGGGCCGTCGTGACCGATGTCGGATCGACCTTCCGCATCGGAAGAGGCGAAGAATGCATCTACGAAGCATGCGAATACAAGGACAGTTTTCTCTCATTCTATCCGGGCATCGCTGTCGTTTTGAACATCGAAATGGACCACACCGATTACTTCAAATCCATGGAGCAGCTGATCGGATCCTTCCGAACGTATCTCTCCCATACAGGTCCGGAAGGGACCGCGGTCCTGAACGCGGACAATGCGAACTGTCTGTCGGCAGGAGCGGACTACGAAGGCAGGATCGTCACATTCGGGGTCGGAAACACGTCCGCGGACTATTACGCGTCGAACCTTTGCATGAACAACGGATACGGCGTATTTGACGTCATGCACGATGGCAAAAAGTTCTGTTCCATCAGGTTGAGAATCCCCGGCATTCACAATGTTTCAAACGCTCTGGCGGCATGCGCCGCGGCGCATATCGCCGGACTTACGGCGGATGAGATCCGCGAGGGGCTCGAGACCTATTACGGCGTCAGAAGGCGCTTCGAACCGCTCGGAACGTTCAACGGTGCCCTGTTCTATGACGATTATGCGCACCATCCGGATGAGATCCGCGCAACGCTGGCGGCGGCGAAAGGCATTGCGAAAGGCCGCGTCATTTGCGCGTTCCAGCCGCACAACTATTCCCGCCTGCGCGACCTGTTCAACGACTTCGGAAGCGCGTTTTCGGATGCGGACAAACTGATCCTGACGAAACTGTACGCGCCCAGAGAAACCGCCCTGGAGGACTACACGTCTGAAAAACTGGCAAAGCTGATCGGAGCGGAATATGTCGAGCTTCTGGATGACATCACTCCCCGCCTGCTGAATGAAGCCCGCGAAGGAGACGTCGTTCTTTACATGGGCGCGGGAAATATCGAAAAAGAGGCTGAAAGATTCAGAAAAATGCAAAAACCCCTTGACAAATAAAAAATCTTGTAGTAAATTAAATTGTTCGCGAATTATTACGGCCGATTGGAGGACTACAGAAATGGCAAAATGCAGCGTATGCGGAAAAGGCGTGACGTTTGGAAACAATGTTTCTCACTCGAATAGAAAAACTTCCAGAACCTGGAAGGCCAATATCCGGAAAGTCAATGTGGTCGAAAACGGAACCAACAAGAAAGTTGCCGTTTGCGCCCGTTGCCTGAGAAGCGGAAAAGTCAACAGAGCTGTCTGATCAGTTCTTCGCCGTTTTCCAAAAAAAGAATATCCGCAAATCCTTCGGGACGACGATCCCCCCGGCTTTGCGGAGTATGGTGCATCCGAAAGCAGGAAAGCACCTTTTCTTTTTTCACTTTGCACAGGAGGCAATGCGTTCGGCATACTCCTGTTCCAGCATCGCGTAGACGCAGATCGTCCGGTATCCGCCTTTCATGAAAAAGGAATTGAACATCCTGCCCTCCAGCCTGAAACCGAGCCGTTCGGCAAGCGCTTTCGAGTGGATGTTCTCGTCCACGATGCGGAGGATCGCCCGGTGCGCCTCCAGCTGCTCGAAGCAGACGGCCATGACGCCTTTCATCGCTTCGTCCATCAGGCCGCGCCCCCAATATGACGGAGACAGCACATAGCCGAGCTCGGCGCATTCGTGCTTCATCTCGACGGATGTAAATCCGCAGTTCCCGATGACTTTTCCGTTTTCCTTCAGAACCACGGCCCAGTCGGACGGAAGACATTTTCTGTAATTGCGAAGCATGAACTCCACGTATCCCTTCGTCTCGTGCAGATTGAGATGCGGATACCACATCAGGTACTCCGCCGCCCTGTCTTCGCGCATGTATTCGTTAAAATCCTTCGCGTCGGATTCACGGTAAGGACGCAGAAGAACTCTCCCGCAATCCACTTCCGGAAGAGAAGAAAACAGCTTTTTGTAGATCTTGTCGTTCATCGGCTTTTTCCTGTCATTTTTGCTCATTATATTGCCGGCGCGGTTTTTTGTCAATAACAGCATTTCCCGGAATCGCCCGGAACGGAAAAAAATGCGAAAAGCGGAACCTTTTTTTTAACATTTATTGACAAAGCCCGAGGGATTGTATATAATACAAGTTGCTATATCTATGACTATGTGGAACGAATCCTACGGAGGTTAGTTATGCGAAAAAGAATGGCATGTCTGCTCATCGGTCTGCTGATGGTGGTTCCGATGGTACTCGCATCCTGCAGCAGAGAGGTTGAGATCCAGGACATCCCCGCCCCGGTCTATACGCTGTTCTGCATCACCGGCGAGTCGACGACTCCCGAAGCGATCACTGCGGTGGAATATGAGATCAACCGTACTCTTTTCTACAGAATCGGTTCCATCGTAAAACTGGAAATGTGCACCGCGGAGGAATATCCCGAGCGGATTGCGGCGCAGAAGCAGCTTGTGCAGGATTATCTGGACGGCCTGATTCCGGACGAGATCGATGAATCCGAAGCCGAACCGGATCAGAGCGCGGAGGAAGAAAATTCCGAAGGCGGCAACGAGTTTTCCGAAGTCGAAGCTTCTGATGTCTCCGAAGTATCCGATGAGACCTCCGGCGAACCGAAAAAGAAAACGCTGACGAATTTCGCGAAGCTGTCCGACAACGCCAAGGAAAACGGATATACCGCAATGTCCGGCGAAGCGATCATCGACGACCTCTCCAAAGGCATCGAGATCCAGCTGCCCTGCCCCCGCTTCGACCTTTTCCTTGTCACAGACTACCAGGAATACCTGAAGCTCGCGGAAGATGATCAGCTGATCTCCCTCGATACCGTGTTAAGCAACGAGGCGAAAGCGATCCGCAGCTACGTTCATTCCTCCTTCTTCAATGCTGCGAAGGTCGGTACCAAGACCTACGGCGTCCCCTGCAACACCTCCATCGGAGAATACACCTACATCGTATTCGACAAGGAGATCCTGGACGACTGCGGCGTTGCGCAGGAAACGCTTTACAACCTGGAAGACCTCGAAGACTATCTGGCGATCGTCAAAGAGAAGCATCCGGAAGTCGTTCCGCTCGCAAATACCGTAACTCCTTTTGAATTCTCCTACATGTTCCATGACGGATTCGCATCCTATGTCAACAAGTCCGGTTTCGTCCGTTCCACATACGAAGACCAGACCATCAACAAGTTCCTGACCATGATCGCGCGCTACAAGTCCCTGGGCTATTTCGAGGACAAGGACAACAAAGGCGGTGATCAGGCGTCCCGATTCGCCGTCAAGTTCATGACCGGAAACATCGAGGAAATGGAAGCCGTCGCCGAACAGAACGGATACGTCTTCAATCAGTACTCGGTACCAATCGCGACGAGCGAAAACAGCATTGACTCCATCTACTGCGTTTCCGCGCTCTGCCCGACCAGCTGGGTCACGAGCGTCATGGAGATCCTGACCGAGCTCTATACGGACGTCAACCTTCAGAACACTTTCCTCTACGGGATCGAAAACACCAACTACTTCGTTGAAAACGGCCAGGTCTCTCATATCAACCGAGACTACATCATGAATCCCGCGCATACCGGCAACTGCTTCATCGCCTATACCGACAAAGACGCCGGCGATTCGATCAACCGCTGGGCCAACGCGCGGAATCAGAACATCGACGCCGTCGAGTCCAAGACGATCGGTTTCACATATCTCCCGAAAGAATACAAATTCGGCACGACGCTGAATGAAGAAGGCGAGGAAGTCGATGTCGTCGTTTCCGAGCCCGAATACATGGATATCCTCTGGGGCGTCATAGAGCCCTACTATCAGCATCTGATCAGCGGCGACGCCATCGAGTTCAATTACGAAGAAAAATATGCGGAAGCCCAGGCTGCCGCTCTGGCGGACATCCAGGAAAGCCTGCTTGCGACTTATACGAAACGTCTGGAACTGAAATATACGGAACACATCACCGAAGATGTCATCGAGCAGTACCATGACGAGTTCGACCGCAAGGCGGAACAGCAGGTCCGCGACGACGTCGCGAACATGCTCGAACGCAGCAGCTACCACAGAAATCTGATCAAGGCGATCACCGAAGATCTCGCGGAAGCGCATCCGGACTGGGACGAAGAAAAGCTCGACGAAGAGGCCGAAAAGCTTTCCGAAGACTTCGACTACGTTTACGAAAACTACCGCACGATCGTCAAGAAGCAATCCCTGCTCGACAACGCAAAAGAAGCCTACTACACTGAGCTTGTCGAAGAGAAAGCGGAAGAAATGCGCGAAAAGATCCTGAACGGCAAGGAATACAAAACGGAGCTGAACAACGTTGTGAATTCCGACAAGTTCAAGGAGGAACTCGCCTACTCCATCGAAGTTTATGTTGCGGACACCGTCAGCAAGAACCTCGACGCCGCGATCTCCGAACTGATCACGGAATACAGCAAGCAGCTCATCGCCGACTGCGAAGCGAAGCTGACGGAAGCGATCGACGCTTTCAAGGCGGAGTACGTAGAGAAATCCACATTCGCATACGACAGAGACATCTATGCCGCGGTCAAGGCCGAGTTCGGTCCGCTCTATCTGTCCCAGCTTGCCGAGTCCGGTCTGACCGGAGAAGCGCTCGAAGCGGAATACGAAAAGAAACTGCAGTCCCGCGCAGCGGAACAGAAAGAATTCATCGCAACGAACGCGGAAGCGCCCATCATCCGTCTCGAGACGGCCATCAAGCGCCAGATCGCCGCGGACTACGGTGAACTCAGCGAAGAAGAACTGGCGGAAAAACTCTCCGCCGCCGAAACGAAATTCGACGAGGTCTATATTCCGCTGTACGAGACTTTCTACAATGCCGAAGCGCTCGCGCTCTACAACATCGGCTTTAAGGACCGGTCTCAGATCAAGCACTTCAGCACCGAGGAAGCGCCTGCAGAAGGAACGGAACCGACCGAACCCGCGCCGCAGGATCCTGAAAACCCGGACGAGCCTCCGGTCGCCGACGACCAGGGCAACCTGTATGAGAACTACTACAGCTTCGTCATCGCCGTCAAACTGCGTTCCCCGTATTATGCGCAGTTCGGCAACCCGTCCTAAATCACCGCAAGGCAGCATTCGAAAAGCCGGGAGCTCGTCTCCCGGCTTTCTGCTGCCGTGATTCTTTTTTTGAAGTATTCCTGCAATTTGCCTGCTACTTTTGTTCGAAAGAGCGGATCTGTTCCGCCAGAGAGAAAACCGTTTTCAGGAAAGCGTCCCGGAATTCGTCATAGTTTTCCGGATGCTCCGTCCCCATTGCGCGGATCTGCTTCCCGCTGTCAAAAAAGAAATCGACCTGGAACCACTCCTGATTATCATAGTCCGGATGACGGCCTTCGAAATCGTACCATCGGATGATCTCATATCGATCGATCAGCTTCCGGATCCCGGAAAACGGATCGAACCCGTCCGGGAGAGGCATCCGGAGATCGTATTTTCCCGGCCCGAAATACGTTCCGCTTTCAGAGGACGCAGAAACTTCGAAACCCGATCGTCCGTCTTCCCATCTGTAGACACAGACCTGGTACGAATCGCTTCCGGAACTTCCGCGCTGCTTGAAACATGCGTAATATGAATGCAGCCGGCCGTCGATCCCTTCCCTGATCTTGCTCTGTCTCGCGTCCTCAAGCATCTCTTCGCGGACAGGCGAAAAGATCTCTTCCACGGCAGCCGTAAAGTCCGCATATCCGTCCGGAAACGCATTCATGCCGCTCGCGCTGACAGATTTCCCGTCGCCGAACCGGTAGTATACGGAAAAGCCGCTGCCGTCGCAAACGTTCGGATCGTATTTCTGATATCCGTCCCAGCAGGCGATCCTCTGATCAAGATAGACCCGGTACAGGCGCTCGGGAACAGACGGATCGACTTCGCGCGAAAGCGTGCCGTAGTGACTGTACGCCATGCCTTCGAACTGAAAGATCCACTTGCCTTCGACCCTGTTAAGAACGTAAGTGTAGTTGTTCCCGCCGATCGTCCCGTCGAAGTTGAAACTGAACGATTCGAGACCGCTCATGTTGTCCTTCGCCATCGGTCCGGCGCCGGAAGGCCCTTTTTCAAAAAGCAGTTTTCTGATGATTCTGCCCGCAGCCATGAAAGCACCTCCACGAAATGATTCGGAAAAGCGTCAGGAAAGGAAGAAGCATCTGCTGAACTGGTACATCGCGAAGATGTCGCATTTCGCTGCAAGTTCCATCGGGGCATGCATCGAAAGCAGCGGAACGCCAACATCGACGACGTCGATGCCGAATTTCGCAATGTCTACCGCGACCGTTCCGGCTCCGCCCTGGTCCACTTTCCCGTACTCGCCGGTCTGCCAGCAGACGCCGTTCTGCTCCATCATGCGGATGGTCCACTGCATCAGCTCGGCCGTCGCGTCAGAGCATCCGCCCTTTCCGCGGCTTCCGGTGTATTTGGAGATCGTGATCCCGTTGCCGATCCTGCATGAGTTCTGCAGTTCGTACGCGTCCGCGAAATGCGGGTCGTACGCGCCGCCGACGTCGGCGGAAATGCATACGGACGCGCGGAAGGACGTGCGGTCGCCTGCATGCAGATCGTCGCAGATGTCCCGCAGGAACCCGGCATATGCTTCGCTGCGGAGTCCCGTCACGCCCTCGGAGCCGATCTCTTCCTTGTCCGCGAGGAATACGACGGACGTGTGTTCTGGCGTCCCGGATTCGAGCAGCGCGAGAAGCGCAGCGAAGGCGCAGACCTTGTCGTCCTGACCGTAAGCGGCGATCATGCTACTGTCCAGCCCGACCTCTCTGGACTTCTGCGCGGGGACAAGATGCAGTTCGGACATCAGGAAATCCTTTTCCGTCATCCCGTATTTCTCGTTCAGGATCTGAAGGACGGCGTTCTTCACATTGCCTTCCCCGTCTTCGAACAGTCCCGCGATCGGGCTGAGCGACTCGCCGGGAATGATGTCCGTGCTTTTTTTCGCCATCTGGTCTTTCGCAATATGCGGCATCAGGTCGCTGATGTACAGAACGGGATCGTTCTCGTCTTCTCCGAGAGACACGTCCGTTTTCGTTCCGTCAGCTTTGCAGATGACGCCGTGCAGCGCAAGCGGCATCGCCGCCCAGTGATATTTCTTTAGCCCGCCGTAATAATGCGTTTTCAGAAATGCGAATCCGCCGTTCTCCTCAAGGGGCAGCGGCTTCAGGTCGAGGCGCGGAGAATCGATGTGGGACGCCATGATGCGGAATCCCTTCTCGGGGCTTTCCTTTCCGATGACCGCAAGCATGAGACTTTTCGCGCGGTTGATCCGGTAGATCCTGTCTCCGGGCTTCAGATTCCCGCGTCCGTCGTAAGGTCTGAATCCGGCTTCCTCAGCCATTCTCACGGCGTTGCGGACGGCGTCGCGTTCCGTTTTGGAGTCGTCCATGAACGCTCTGTATTTCAGGCAGTACGATTCCGCCTGCTCCGCATCCTGCATCCGGTATGCCTTCCGGGGTTCGTAAGCGAGTTCATTCTTTTCAGACATATTTCACTGCTCCTTTATGATCGATATAAGATCTTATAAGCTTTTTCAGCTCTTTTTATTCTTTTCAGATAGGTTTCCGTCTCGCGGAACGGAATGGCGTCCAGATGGACCCCGTCGGAACTGAGGGACGGGTCCTTCAGCCAGTTCATGACGTTGCCGATCCCGGCGTTGTATGCGGCCACCGCGGTATCCCAGTCGCCGAAATACCGGTTCAGATATGCAAGGCAGTAGACGCCGCACCGGATGTTCTGCTCCGGATCGAAAATGTTTCCTTCTCCTTCCAGCCCGATCCGTCCGCGCATCTCCAGAAAAGAAGCGTCCATCATCTGCATCAGTCCTTTCGCGCCCGCGCCGCTGACAGCATCCGGGCGGAATCCGCTTTCACTCAGGATCACGGCATACACCAGATTTTCCGGAACGCCGTATTCCGACGCGTACTGTCCGACGAATCCGCTGAATTCCTTCCGGTAGTGGGTTCTCAGGATGTCGTCCGCAAAGAGTGCCAGCAAAGCTTCCGCAAGCAGAAGGAAAGCCAGAAAAACCAGTACGGCGATCCCGAACCGCGTCCGTTTGTCACTTCGCATGAGAAGGTTTCGAAAGCATGGACTTCAGCAGGGCGTTCGCTTTCTGACGCAGTTCCGCTTCGGTACCGGAGTTCATGATGATGTCTTTTGTTTTTTCGAGATAAAAGGCGTCCGGAAGCTGATTCTGCAGCCTGATCCTCGCGTCGGATTCGGAGATCCCGTCGCGGGATACGATCCGTTTCACGCAGTCTTCGTCCGAGCTCAGCAGGCAGATTACCCGCTCGCACTTCCTGTCGATCCCGGTCTGATAAAGCGTCGGAGCATCCAGAAGGATCATGCTGCATCCGCGCATCGACTCCGCGAGATCGTCGAGGAATTCTCCGATATACAATCCTGTGAGGCAGTTCAGCTCATTCAGCGCGAGCGGATCGTTGAACACCGCTTTTCTGAGATACGGTCGGTTCAGCATGCCGCCTGCGACGGATTCCGGTCCGAACGAACGGACGACCGCTTCCTGAAGCGGAGACGGGCGGTCCGTCATCGAGCGGTAGAGACGGTCGCAGTCGACGGTCGGGATCTTCATTTTTCTCGCGCACGAGGCAACGATCGATTTCCCCGTGCCGCTTCTTCCGGTCAGTCCGATATAACGCATATTCCGGCCTCCTCCTCGATTTTCCGTGCGGATATGACGCCCTCACGGATCATTCTGCATGAGCCGTCCGTCAATGAAACGATGGTCGACTCGAAACTGTATTGACAGGGTCCGCCGTCGATCACGACGTCGGCGATCTCTTCGAGTTCTTTCAGTGCGCCGCTGTCTTTTGCGGAAGGCATCCCGGAAATGTTCGCGCTCGTCGCGGCGATGCATCCGCCGAACGATTCCGAGATCATGCGGAACAGTTCATTGGAAGGAAAGCGCAGCCCGACGGTGCTTCCGCCCGCGGTCACGATCTCCGGGACGATCTCCTTCTTCGGAAGGATCAGTGAAAGCGGTCCGGGACAGAACAGGTCCATCAGCCGTCTCGCGTCGTCATTCAGGAAAGCGGCCGACTCCGCCTGGGCAAAAGAGTGCAGATGAAGCAGCAAAGCTTTTTCTCTTGGCCTGCGCTTTCGCTCATAAAGCAGCGCGACGGCATCGGGATTCATCGCGTCGCAGCCGATCCCGTAGACCGTTTCCGTCGGAAACAGGACCAATTTCCCCTGCCTCAGCGCCTGTCCCGCAGCTTCGGCGGCGCGTCGCATGGATGAAATGCTTTTTCCCGTTTTGAACCTCACAGCCATTGACGGCACCTTCCTTTCCCGAAAATTCTTCATCGAGTTCATTCTATCATTCTTTTTTTCAAAATACAAGTTTTAATGCGGCTCTTGCAATTTATTTTTATATGTGATAATTTATAAGGTGTATGAAAACCGGATCCGGGTGCGCAAGCACGATTGAAAGGAACGCGTATGACGTCCACCGAAATGACCGGCGAAAAGCCGAAAAAAGAAAAAAAGCAGAGAAAGCCGTTCTCGGTCGCCGTCAGAGAACGCGGTTTTCTGCGCCCTGTTTTTCTCTTTTTCCTTTCTCTTTTCGCAACGTCCGTCCTTCTGTACGTCCTGTGCCGTCTGATCCCGGACCTCGCTGAATTCTGGGCGAGATACCCGTCGCACTGGATCCGTTTCGTGCTGGCAAAGATCACGACCTGGATCCCCTTCTCGGTCGCCGAATGGTTCGTTTTCAGTTCTCCGCTCCTGGCAGCCGGCTATTTCGTTTTTTCCGGAAAGTCTCTGAAAAAAAACGACACGACGCAGAATTACCATCGATGGCTGAATCCGCTCCTGTGCGGACTGATGACGCTCGTCGTCCTTTTCTGCACGGCCATCGGTCCATGCTATTTCAGGCATTCCCTTGCGGACAATCTGGGGCTGAAAGACGAAGAAGTTTCTCCGGAGCAGCTGAAGAAGACCGCCGAAATCGTGTCGGGCGAGCTGAAAAAGTTGGAAGGAAAGATCAGTTACCTTTCCGACGGGTCTTCCATCCGACCGTACGGATACGACGAAATGATCGACAGGATCCTCGCGTCATACGATGATTTCTGCGCGGATGAAAAGCATTCTTTCATCCGGACTTTCTCGTCCAGTCCGAAGCGGCTCGCAAGTTCCAAGATCTTCACATATACCCACATATCCGGTGTGTATTCCTTCATCACCGGCGAAGCGAACATCAACCTGAACTATCCGGACTTTATCCGTCCGTTCACGGTCGCGCACGAGCTCGCGCATCAGCGCGGCATTGCAAAAGAAGAGGAAGCGAATATGATCGCGTTCCTGATCTGCATCAACAGCAGCGACGACTATATCCGCTATTCCGGATATACGGCGATGCTTCAGTACCTGATGGACGCGCTGCACGCAGCCGATCAGAAGCTCGAAAGTGCCGCCTATGCCGAATTCATCCCGATGACCTACCGTCAGGAAATGAAAGCATATTCCGAATTCTTCCGCCCGTACGCGCAGAGCACGGCATCAAAGGTCGTCAGCGCGGTCAACAGCACCTACCTGAACTCGCAGGGAGAAAAGAAAGGGACGGCCAGCTACGGGCTCGTCGTCGACCTCGCCGTCGCATATTATTCCAATACGAACATCAATACGCAGGAGTAAAATCAAATGAAAAAGAAAGTTTTCGCAATTCTTTCCCTCATCCTGGCTGCAGTCATGCTGTCGTCCTGCCTCGTCATACCCGAGGTACCGTCGGAAACGGTGTCTACGGACGAGTCCGGAGCAGTCAGCGGCGCGTCGGACTCCGGCGACGTTTCCCAGCCTGCGGATGCGTCCGAGGCTGTGATCATCATCGAAAACGAAACGGTCGTCAGCGTCGGGAAAAGCTATGACATGACCAAGGATCCGGACAGCAAGTATCCTGATCCGGGCAATACAAAGCTGACGGACGGCGTTTATGCCGATTCTCCGACGTATTCCGACGAGCATTATGCCGGCTTTCCCCAGGCGAACGCGGCCTCCGTCAGGATCACGCTGAACTTGGAGAACGACTATCAGCAGATCTATAAATTCGGCATCAGCTATCTGGCGTCGACCGACGCGGGTCTCGGCCCGATCGGCGCTTGCAGGGTCTTCTATTCCATGGACGGCGAAAAGTGGTCCCGTACGAATTTCTTCATCCGCCCCGCCTACGAGGAGGGCGTTGCGCAGACGGCCTGGCTCACGCTTGACAAACCCGTCGACGCGAAATTCATCCGGTTCGACATCAAGGGAGAAAAAGGCTGGCTCTTCCTGGACGAGCTCATCGTCATCTCCAACATCAAGGGAGCCTCTGCTTCTTCCGATTATCTGACGCTCCTGCATCAGGCGTACACTTCAAATTCCGTCAAGCCGGAAGATCTGAAGACGGGCGAGGAAGACGCCTCCCGCGAAACCTACGCGCCCTATCAGATCACGAACGGCGCGCGGTATACGGCGTCGTACGAAGCCGGACCGCGTTATCCCGACAACGACGATCTGCTGACGGACGGCGAGCCTGTCGGCCACGCCGCCAACAGCGGAGCGTTCGCAGGCTACCCGGGCGGAGAAGCCCTGAACATCGACGTCTTTCTGAACGAAGCCGTCAGCGGCATCTGCGATTTCTCCCTCGCGATGTGCCAGCAGCAGTCTCTCAAATACATGCTTCCCTATTACGTTGACTTCTACGTGTCCATGGACGGCAAGTCCTACGATCACGTGGGACGCATTTTCGCGCCGGACAATCCCGCCGTCACGAACTACTCGTTCACCCTGCATACGGAAAAGACTTACAGCGCACTCTGGATCCGCTACGCGCTGCCGAAGACGGATTCGAAGATGTTCCTGATCGAGGAAGCCTATGCCGCAGCATACATTCCCGACCCGAACACCCCTCTCTATCCGCCCGTCGTCATCGACCAGACGGACGAGCCGGAAAACTGGCCTTCCCCGAACAAAAAGACGGTCAACCTCGCCGCGGGACTTCCCTACCAGCTCGAGTCCTACGAGGCTTTGTACTACGCGAAGGAGTCCAACGACAACACGACCGCGGACGCGGGCGTTCTGACCGACGGCAAGTATTCTCCCAACACCGTTTACAACAACGGATACTGGAACAGGACGCGGAACGGTTCCGGAAGAAACGTGTACTTTGATTTCGGTTATGTCAGCTCCGTATCCTCATTCAAACTCAATTTCCTGAGCTATCCGAGCTACGGCATTCAGCTGCCCACCCAGTGCGGATTCCGCGTCTCCATGAACGGAAAGGAATGGTACGACATCGGATACGTCAGCATTTCGCAGCAGTCCGCCGGCATGTTCCCGGTGGAATACAAGCTGAAGAAGCCGGTGCTCGCGCGCTTCGTTCAGATCTCCTTCCCCGTCGCGCCGCACACCTACTGCGACGAAATCGAGATCTACGGCGCGAAAGCGGCTGTCAGCGGCGCGAAGCGTCCCGAAGAATTCGAAGACGCCGGAAAAGCGAACGAATACCTCGCGCCTGATCCTGCCATTCTGAAAGGGTCGCACGACACCGTCCTGATCTACCACAACATCGTCGACGGGAACGAAAACTTCTTCCTTCCCTATGTCGCATATTTGAACGCCGACGGCGAGATCAGCGACACGATGTTCGATTCCTATCTCTTCCTCCCCTCCACCGCCGGACTCCCGAGCGGCGGCCGCGCATACGAAAGCGAGAAGGAGCCGAACGTCTGGTCCGACTGGATGTTCCTGTACAACGACATTTTCAAGGAAGGCAAAAACCTGGACGCGCTGAACAAAACCGTCGGGCTTGTCAAGGAAACGCTCGGGCTTGACACCGACTACAAAGTCAACGTGATCTTCACGCTCATGTACCTGAATCCCGGCGCGAAATTCGGCGACTGCGACGGAGACGGCGAAGCCGAGAACCTCTCAACGCTGGAAGGCCGGCTGAAGGTCGTCGACCACGCGATGAAGATGTACGTCGACAAGTTCTCGGAGATGAATTACGAGCATCTCGCGCTTGCCGGATTCTACTGGTTCCACGAAGCGGCCGATTTCGAGAAGGACGCTTCGACGATCTCCGGATGCGCCGACCTTGCGCACAAATACGGCACGCAGCTCTGCTGGATCCCCTATTTCAAAGCTTCCAGCTACAACCTGTGGTCCGAAATGGGCTTTGACTGCGCGGTCATGCAGCCGAACTACGTGTTCAAGGACACAGTCCCCTATTCTCAGCTGATCTCCGCGGCAAAGCTGATCAAAAACTACGGACTCGGCATTGAGATCGAGATCGCGGCGAACGCGCTGAACAATCCGATTTACACGAAACGGTATCTCGAATACCTCGGACACGGCATCGAAGCAGGATACATGAAAGACTGCATCCACATGTATTATCAGGAAGGCAACGTCTTCAGCAAGGCGTCCAAGTCCAAGAATCCGCTGGAACGGCTGATCTACGACGCGACATATCAGTTCATCAAAGGAACGCTGACAGGTCCCGCGCAGCCGGACGATTTCCGGATCGACGTCACAAAAGGCTACTCCACCGGCAAGATCTGCGAGATCGTCGTAGTCGGGTCCGCAGAACTGCTCACGTCCGCTTCTCACGGCGCCGTAGGACTCTCCCCGAACGGCAACTACGTCTATGTTCCGTACAGCGGCTTCAAGGGCGAAGACAGCTTCACGTTCCGCGTTAACAACGGCGTCGGCTGGACCGAACCGATCAAAGTCACATTCTCGGTCGGCTGAAGAACGGTGAAAACGAAATAAAAAAGGAATATAAAACAATCTGAATCGGAGGTATCGTCATGAACGAACAAGCAAACAACGCTTCCAGTTCCTACAAGGCGCCCAAACTCACGCGGATCCTGCTGATCGTCGCACTGGCGCTCGCCGGCGCTCTCGTCATCCTGCATCTCATCAGCCTCTTCCGCGGCAATTTCGCTTTCGTCACGTTTCTCCTCATCCTCGTCAGGCTGCTGGGCATCGGTTCCGTCGTCGTCCTCTTCCTGTCGGTGATCAACGAGAAAATGAAAAAGCTCTGGCTGTTCGGCATTCTGGGACTACTGGCAAAATTCTACCTTGAGATCCTGATCGCCAACTGGGACTATCCCTACCATTTCCCGGTCATGCTCTTCATCCCCGTCACCGCCGCGCTCGCCATCCACTACTATCTGAAAGGCAAGTACGTCAACAGCATGATCCGCATGATCGCGGCAGCGTCCGGCGCCGCCATTGCTGCCGTCTCCGGCCTGATCATGTTCGTCGTCTGCATCGTCAATCTGATCAGGAGCGGAAACCCCTATTTCGTTCTTGTTCTCTTCACCGACATCTGCTTCTCGCTTTTCTATGTCGCAATTTTCGGAGCCATCGTATTCTATGCGCCGTACTATACGCCCAAAAAGAAAGCGGCTCCCGCAGTCGAGCAGCCTGAAAACAATCAGCCGCAGGAATAAGCCGGACGCCGAAAGCGCCCCGACCGAACGCTGATCCGAAGGATCATTGAACAAACAGAAGACTATGCTTCCTCAAAGAGGCCGCATAGTCTTCTTTTCGTAGATCAATGAGAACGGTTATTTCTTCCTTTTTTCGTTTTTGTCCCTGCCGCCGTCCTTCTTTGTCTTCTTTTTTGGACGCAGTTTGGAGAAAGCGATCTTGGTCTGCTCCCAGAGCGTCGTCGTTTCTTCCTCCTCCTGGACATGAACGTATTTGACCGTTGTTTCCGTCAGTCCGTCTTCCGTTTCGACAGATTCCTGTTCGATGCTGGAAACGTCCTTGTAGTCGAACGGACAGTCGGCGATCTTTTTCTTTTCCAGCCGCCTGTTCACGGATCTCGAAACGAAATAGTCGATGACGCAGAAGAGCGGGACGCCGACGATCATTCCGACCACGCCGAGCCCGTCGCCGAACAGGCCGAAAACGGCGCGGAAGAAGAGCAGGCTGAAGATGATCCAGAACGGGCTGACGCCGGTCCGTCCTCCGAGGATCCAGGGGGTCAGGATGTTCGCGTCGAGGATCATCAGAACGACGAAAATGATCGCGAACGGGATCACCTTGCTCGGCTCGACGATCAGGACGATCAGGCCGCTGGGAACGCCGCCGATGAAAGGTCCGATGTATGGCACGAAGTTCATCACGGCGCAGAAGATGCTGATCGGGGCCGCATAAGGGATCGCGAAGATCTTCAGGAAAATGAACAGCAGAACTCCGATGAGCAGGCAGTCGACGATCTTGAAGGACAGGTAGTTTCCGAACACCCGGTTGCCGTGGCGGAAAACGTCCAGCACACCGTTCGCGTGCTTCGGCTTCAGGCATGCGTAGACCATTTTCTTCGCGTGTCTCGAGAAGGATTCCTTTTCAAGCAGCGCATACAGAGCGACGATGAACGCGATCAGGAAGTCGAATACGTACGTAATGATCTGATAGCCTGTGGAAATGAGCACGTTAGACCATGTCGCGAGATAATTGGAGAGTCCGGTCGTGAGGAATTCGTTGATCGCGGCGAGCACCTTTCCGACGATGACGGAGATCAGGTCGTTCTCGTTCGTCCGCTGGTTCACCCAGTTCTGCGCCTGCTGCAGAGCCCCGCGGAAGTCGATCTTCTCCACGCCTTCGATAAAGGACGGGATGATCAGGAGAAGCACGGCGACGATGATGCCGATGCCGAGAACGAACGTGATGGTGATGCTGATGGCGCGCGCACGTTTGGCCGCTTTCGACTCGACGGCCTTTTTGCTTTTCATGAAAAGCTTGTACAGCCCTCTGCGGATCTGGTTGTCGAACGGGTTCAGAATATATGCGAAGCCGAGTCCGAGCAGGATGGACCGCATCGAATTGATCAGCCAGGTGATGGAGGAATGAATGTTCTCGAACCGGAACAGGATCAGGACCATCAGCAGGCAAGCGGCGAAAATGGAGATGACAAGGATCGCGATCCTGCGATATTTTCTGCCTTCTTCAGTTTTCATGAAATTGGAAGATCCGTTTTTTTCCTCTTCCTGCACAGCAGTCACCTCCCCTTGGTGGATAATACATTTTATCACGCGATTTTTTCAAAGTCAATAGATGACGGACGTCTATTTCTTTCTTCGCGACTCCGCATAGGACGCAAGTTCTTTCATGCGCTCTTCCAGGCATTCCGTAACGAGCGGAAGCGCTTCCTTGTAATCCGAAGCGCGGCCGCTTTCATAGTACGCTTCCCAGTCTGCGGGAAAAACCGGCTCCCCGACGACAAAGGTCAGGCGGTTCCAGAAATGCGCGCCGCGGTCGATGTATACCGGGATCAGCGGCGCAGACCCGAGATAGGAAAACAGCGAGACGCCCTTCTTGAACGGCAGGAGCATGTACGGCTGCCTGTTCAGGACGCCCTCCGGGAAAATGTCCACGAGATGGCCGTTTTTCAAAGGGTTCACGATCGCGCGCACGGTCGCGGGAGAGACGGAGTCGCGGTCGATCGGTATGGAAAGCAGCATCTTGAGGAAGATCCTGTTTTTCCCGTGGCCGAGCTGCTCCCGCTCCGAAACGATGCGGTGCCTGCGCTTCCAGATCCCGAGCTGGACGTAAAGAACGTCCATGAAGGAATTGTGGTTGTACGCGAGAATACCGGGGCCTTTGATCGCCGACTTCGCCTTTTCGCTTCTGTAAATGTGCTTCGGCCGGAGATACAGCGCGACCGGCCAGAAGCAGAACCACTTCATGAAGTCGTAAAACAGATATTGCGTGTAGGATTCTTTTTTTCCGGACATGTCCCGTCCCTTTCGTCAGCAGCCGAAATTCTTTTCGAAAACGCGCAGCGCGTTTTCGTAGCCGATCATATCGATCTCCCGGTCGGAGAATCCCCTGCGTTCCAGTTCCTCTATGACCCGGGGCATGAAGGAGGCGTCCTTCAGCTCGAGACGTTCGTTGGAGATCCCGTCAAAATCCGAACCGAACCCGATGTGCTCGACGCCGATCCTGCTTCTGATGTATTCGATGTGGTCCGCAAGGTCGGAGACAGTCACGGGCCTTTGTTCGTCCGTAACGAAGTCCGGACAGTAGTTGATGCCGACCACGCCGCCGTTCTCCTTCAGCCTGTCCAGCATGTCGTCCGTCATGTTCCTGACATGTCCGCAGAGCGCACGCGCACAGGAATGCGAGCAGACGACCGGCTTGTCCGAGAGGCGGATCACATCGTAGAATCCGGCGTCTCCAAGATGCGAGCAGTCGATGATCATGCCGAGACGGTTCATTTCCCGGACGAATTCCTTCCCTGTCTCCGTCAGACCGTGCTCCGTCTCCGGGACGCGGCTGTTTCTGGCGGTCTGCTGTTCTTCCTCGGAGGACTTCGGCGTATAGTCGATGTTCGGATACGCCAGCTCGTTTTTGAAATTCCACGTCAGCGTCATCATGCGGACGCCCAGCCGGTAAAAGTTTCGCAGCAGTTCCAGGCTTCCGAGACAGACGCCGCCCTCTTCGACGGTCAGAAGCGCGGACATCCGGCCGGAAAGCATGTTTTCCCGGATCTCGCGAACGGTGGTCACGGGCCGGATCAGGTCGGCGTTCTTTTCGATTTCCCTGTAATAACGGTCGATCATCCGGTGGCAGTACCGGAAAGGAGAATAATTCTCGCCCTCCTTTCGGGAAAGATAAGGCACGAACATGGCAAAACACTGCAGGAGATAATCCCCCTGCCGCATTTTTTCAAGATCGAGCATTCCTCCGTTTTTTCTGAGAGAGATGTCTTCGCGGTCCATCAGTTCCATGATGGTGTCGCAGTGCATATCGAGAATTCTCAATTCGCCGTTCCTCCGTTTTTCCGATCATGTGCCGTGAAGTTTCACGCCTTCAGCCGGTCAAGGCCGTCGGCCAGTTTCCGCGCGGTTTCGCACAGGATGCGCAGCCCTTCCTCCAGGTTTTCTTTGTGGAATTTCCCGACGTAGTCCGTTTCCATCGTGATCTCTCCGTCATATCCGATGTCGGCCAGCGCTTTCAGGGCAGCGTCGAAGTCGATCTGCATCGTGAACGGCAGCGCGTGGCTGTCATGCCATTTGTCGTTGTCGTGTACGTGGAGCGCTTTGACGCGGCGCCCGAGCAGGCGGATCATGGACGGAGCGCTTGTGCCCAGTCCCTTCATCTCCGCGTGTCCGATGTCGACGCACGCGACGAGGTCGGGATCGCTGACAAGATCGACGTGCTTCAGAAAGTCCGGGCCGTCGGAGCAGGCCGCCGGAAACGCGTGATCGGCTTCATTGTTCCAGTTCCACATGTTTTCCGCAGCGATCTTCACGCCGAGCCGGCGCGCGACCGGAAGCAGTTCACGGTACATCTCCGCGTTTTCCTCGGCCGTTTTGTTGTTGTCCGGATGAATGATGCAGATCTTTCCCCCGGCTTCCGCGGTGCATTCCAGCGCTAGGGGCAGAAGTTCGCGAATCTCCGCGCAGCTGACCGGAAACGGCGCGTGAGACTGGTTGCAGTATATGCCGGTTCTTTCCCCTGCTTTGCGTAGTTTCTCTGCAAACTGCAGCGCGGTGTCGCGCTGCTCGAGCGGATGACCGCGCAGGATCCGTCTGCCTGTCTTCCAGTCGTAGGAGCCCATGTCGAACATGGAGAAATCCCAGCAGTCGAAGCCGGCGTTTCCGAGCATTTCGACCGATTTTTCCAGTCCCCTGAACCCGGCGACCGTGCCGATTTCAGATGAGATCTTTGTTCTTTCCATTGCTTTCGTATCCTTTCTTTTGCAATGATCCGCGCCTTTAGAACGTCAGGTTCAGCAGAACCAGCGCAATTCCGATGATCCCGACGCCGACCCACTTTCTTACAGTCAGTTTCTCCCTGAACAGGAAAATGCCGGCGACTGTGATGACGGCGAGCGTTCCGACGCAGTAAACGGGATAAACGACGACGGAAGGAAGTCTTCCGAGCGACAGCATGACAAGTCTGGAAGCGAAGTAGTTCGGGACGCCGACAAGCATGCCGAGGAGGTACTCCTTCATCCGGAAGGGCGCTTTCCTCTTCCTGACAAGCACGATGATCAGACTGAAGAGAAGCGCGAAGAAGAAATTCAGGAAAAGGTAGGCGTCCTTTCCGGAAGCCGGTCCGAACTTGTCAAAGAGATTGACCATCGAATCGGTCGTTCCGGCAGCCAGAAGCAGACACACCGGCAGGAGCCACACAAGGAAGCGGGCGTACCCGCTTTTCGCGCCTCCGGCGTCTTCCGCATGCCTTCCGCCCAGAAACATCAGAAGGATGGCGGCGACCGCGAGAGCGAATCCGGCGATCTGGAAAGCGGTCGGCAGTTCCGAGAAAAGGACGAGCGCCAGCAGCACGGGGATCAGAACGCCGAGCTTGTTGAAAACGGACGCGAGGACCAGACCGGACGCGGAAATGGTCTTCTGCAGAAGGAGCAGAGTACCCATGTACATGGCGCCGCTCAGCATGCCGAACAGAATCGTGAACGGGACCCGCTCCGTCGGAAAGGACATGTTGATCAGCAGAAACAGCAGACCGATCAGGCTGCATGCGGTATAATTACCGGCAACCAGGACATAGCGGTTGCCGACGCGCGGCTCCGAAAAACGAAGCAGGCAGGAAAACGCGGCCGAGCATAAAACGGCGCCGATAAGATAAAGCATACCGGATCAGAGCAGTTTCGCGCGCAGTTCGGCGCCGGAGAGCGGAGAAAGATATGCCGGCGGAAGATCGAATACGGTCCTGCAGCCGGACTCACCCCGCTGAACGAGCCGATAAACGCCGCGCGCGAGCGCGCAAAGCACGCTGCCCGTGAATTCCGGATTCGAGTCGAGATGCAGTCCGAACTCCATGGTTTCCTTTTGCGAGAAACGCTCGCCGGTGACGCCGGTCCTGAACACGAATCCGCCGTGCGGAAGGCGGCTGTGCTTTTCCTTCATTTCCTCGGCGGAAATGAAGACGACCTGCGTATCGTATTCGTCAAAATAATGCGGCATGGTCACGATCTGCTGCCGGATGGACTCTTTATCAGCGCCTTCTTCGGCGACGACGTAGCACAGCCTTCTGTGCTTCTGCCGGATCGTCAGCTCGGGCATCTTCCCCGCGCGCACCTGTTCGACCGATTCCTCGACCGGAAGCGTATACTGACGCGCGTCAAGAACGCCGGGGATCCGGCGAACGGCGTCCGAGTGTCCCTGGCTCACGCCCGGGCCCCAGAAGGTGTCTGACTTTCCGTCCGGAAGAAAAACTTCTCCGTAAAGTCGCATCAGCGAAAAGACGCCGGGGTCCCAGCCTCCGGAGATCAGCGCGACGTGTCCGCTCGCTTCCGCGGACGCGTTGACGCTCGCGAAGTGCTCCGGAATGGAGGCGTGCGTATCGAAACTGTCTATGACATTGAATGAACGCGCAAGACGGCAAGTCAGTTCGGGAAGATCGGTCGCGCTTCCTCCGCAGAGGATCATGATGTCGATCTGATCTTTGAAATCATCCGCTGCCGAAGCGGCGTAGACAGGCGCGCCGGTCACCGAATGAACGCTGTCCGGGTCACGTCTTGTAAAGATTCCGACGAGTTCCATGTCCGCGTTCTGGCGAAGCGCGGACTCCACACCTCTCCCGAGGTTTCCGTATCCATAAATACCTACGCGAATGACCATAATCTCCTCCTGGTTTCTTTATGTTGGAAGTATATCACAAGGGATCGCCCAATGCAATTCGTTTTCTGTCGAATTTCGAAAAAAAGATACCGGACCTTTTTACGGGTCCGGTATCCCGGGGATTCGTTCGCTATTCAGGCCTTCGGATGCGCGTCTCCCGCTTTTCCTGCGGCGCCTTTGGAAGCCGGATCGTCCTTCGCGGATTCTTTCGCTTTCGCGTTTCCGGCGTTCTCGTCCTTCGCGTCAGCCGGAGCGGCCGGAGTGATGACCGTGGTTCCGGACGCGAGCCGTCCCCCGAGCATGCCGTAGAGCAGGCTCTTCAGATCGATGCCCATGCCCTCCGTGATCCCGGTGGTCACCTGGCTCGTGCTCTTCACGATGTCTCCGATCAGCTTCGCGCTGTTGCCTTCGCCGTACATGGTGATCTTGTCGACCTTTGCGAGCGGCTCAGCGACGTTTTTCGCGATCTCCGGCAGCGCGGCCATGATCATTTCGATGACTGCGGCCTCGCCGTATTTTTTCATGGCCTCCGCCTTCTTGTCGATGCCTTCCGCTTCGGCAAGCGCTTTCGCCTGAATGGCGGCCGCTTCCGCCTCGCCGACCGCACGGATGCCTTCCGCGCGCTTCATGTTCTCGACGAGTTCCGCCTCCGCCGCGACTTTCTTGGCTTCGGCTTCCTTCTCGACTTCGATCAGTTTCGCCTCGGCGTCCAGCTGGCGCTGGATCTTCAGCGCCTCCGCCTTCTGCTGCGCGGCGTATTTTTCGGCTTCGGATCTCTTTTCGGTCTGATATTTGTCCGCGTCCGCCTTCTTGCGGATCTCCGCGTCCAGTCTTCTCTGCTGGACTTCCGCTTCCTTTTCCGCGCGCAGGATCTCCTTCTCCTGCGCGGCGATCGCGACGTCAGCTTCCGCCTGTCTGCGCGTCCGCTCCTGGATCTGCTCCTGGATGCGTCCGGCGGCTTCCGCGTCCGCTTTCGCCTTGTCCGCTTCGACTTTCAGCGCGGCTTTCTTCAGTGCGAGCTGCGTCTCAGCTTCCGCGGTCAGCCTGTCCGCCTCGGCTTTCTTCTGCGCCGTTTCGCGGGCAGCGTTCGCCTGCGCGACTTCGATGTCGCGGATGGCTTCCGCGCGCGCGGTCTCCGCGTCGCGTTTGACTTCCATTTCTCTCTGAACGCCGATGGCTTCGACGACGCCGTGACGGCTTCCGCAGTTGTCCACCGCATCCTGGATGTCCTGGATATTGAAGGTCACGACTTCGAGTCCCATCTTTGCGAGATCGGGACGCGCGTTCTCAATGACGCTCTCGGCGAATTCCTTCCGCTTGGTCAGAACGTCCATGACGGTCATGGTCGCGACGATCTCGCGAAGATTGCCCTGCAGGACGTCGTTGACTTTGGAGCTGATCACGTCCTCGCTGTATCCGAGGAAGTTTGAGATCGCCGCCTGCTGGCGCATCGTGATGTATTCCTTGCGGGACTTGCAGCCGCTGTCCGCGATCTCCTTATCGGTCACGGTCGAGCTTGCCGCGTACACCTGGAT
>CACZRJ010000021.1 GCA_902783535.1 uncultured Ruminococcus sp.
CCGTTCGGGACGGACGATGCGTCCACTTCCAGTTCGACCTTCCCGCTCGCGTTGCCGGCGCAGTCGATGACTTCGAACGCGTAGACGGCTTTTTCGCCCTCTTCGAAGTTGAACCCGATGTCGGTGAACTCGAAAGGATATTCCGCCTTCTTTCCGTCCGAACCCTCGTTCCGCGTGCTGTTCCTGTAGCTGTAGAACTCGCCGTCCTTGTAGATGTTCACGCGGTGGATCCCGTATGCGTCATACATCCCCGACCAGGCGATCTGCAGCGCCGGCTTTCCGTCCCGGGAAATCTTCCGCGTCCGGAAGGCGTCCGGGGGCGTCGGAGGCTCTTTGTCGAGTTCTCCCGTTTCGAGATAGTGCCTGTAGGCGTTGATGTAGCCGTCCGTCGTATTGTACGGAGACAGGTAGTGCGGGAACGCGAACGTCACGATCCGGTCGACGTACGGGGAAGCGATGCGGAACTGCTCGATCATGCGGTCGACCGTGCACGTGGACCAGTAGCCGCCGTATCCGTCGTAGTTGTCGAAAAATTTCCCCGTCGGCTGGATGAAGATCTCCGCGTTCGTCCAGAGCAGGATCTTTTTCCCGCATCCGTCGACGGCCTTCCTGTAGGCTTTCGTCAGCGCTTCCAGGCCGGCAATGTCGTTCCCGCCGGCGCCGACGCTGTCCTGCGGACACAGGATGTCGCCGTCGCGGAAGTCCGCTCTCCGGAGGAATTCCTCCCAGAACAGGGAGATGTTGTCGACGTTCTTCGAGACCCACCCGCCGCCGAACATGTTGACGTAGGGGGAGAAGATGAACGGCAGGTCGCTGATCGCGTGGATCCGCTCGAACACGGGACGCATGCCGTCCGCCAGATTCTGCGCGTATCTTTCCCGGCTGTAGTCGCCGTCGAATTCGTTCGAATTGTAGAGTTCGGGAACGAAATAGAAGCCGGCGAACGTGTCCGGGTATTTTTCGTGATAGACGTTGTAGATGTCTTCCGCGGTGTCCGCGTAGACTTCGCAGACTTCCTTCAGCCCGGCCGCGGTCGAATTGAGATATGGCCAGCCGGCCGGGGTGTTGCCCATGCCGACGTACAGCCGCATGCCGTATTTTTTGCAGTACTCGAACAGCGGCGTCACGACGTCGGTCCCCTTCTGAAAGTCCGGGTTCTGCGCCGGATAGGCCGCGGTCGCGACGTATTTCGATTTGTCGGTGATCGGTTCGCCGGTCTGGAGGGAGAGCGTATCGCCGAGGATGATGAATTCGATCCCCATCTCCTTCATCAGTTCGAATTCCTTCTCCCAGCGCGCGGGGGTATACCGCGCGTACAGCCAGGGCTGGATGAAGGTCCCCGTGATCGGGCTGATCCCTTTGGAATGCATTTTTTCGGGGAGCGGTTCCGGCGTTTTCTTTTCCATATCTTTTTCCTCCGCGTACGACAGACTTTCGATCATGCCTTCGTTCGTCCATCCCTCAGGCAGCCCGGACAGGGTGACGCAGACGAGTTTTCCGTTTTCGTTTTCCGTAACGATCTGCGCGCATTCGCCGGCGGAAGCGTCGGAGAACCGCCAGGCCGCGTACGGGATCCCGTTCGAAACGTCCGACTTGAATCCGGAGATCTCCTTCAGCCCGGCGTCGTTCTTCAGATAAGTCGGATCGATCGTGGAAAGGTCGTGATCCGACTGCGTGAACAGGACCTTCAGACCGTTCCCGTCCTTCGAAACGTAAACGCCGTCCGTTTTTTCGAATTCGCCGCCCGGCGTAACGGCGATGCCGCATCCGGCGAGGACCGTGTCCCCGCGCTCATCCGGCACAGAGGATTCCGGCGCGTCCGCCGTCCGGCCGCAGGCGCAGAACAGCAGTGCCGCCGTCAGCGCGAGCAGGAGAAACGTCTGCGATTTCCGAAACCGCCTGCCTTCCGTCATGATTCCCTCCCCCCGGCGGAGATCATCCGCCGATCTTCTGCACGTATTCGTCCATCCTTACGGTCTCGCCGCCGCGGAGCCTGGATTCTTCCGCGGCCATGGCGACATAATGGCTTTCCACGGACCGGTCGACCGTCGTGACGGAGGCGTCCAGAACGCCGTCGCGGAAATAGCGGACGAGCGAGGAGATCATCCGTCCGTCCCCGCCGCCGTGTCCGAAGAAGTCGTCCGTCAGTTGCGTGACGTCGATGTGCCTCTTCTCTTTGCCGAACAGGCAGACGTCGATGGAATTGTCGTCCATGGACGCTTCGATGTTCCCTTTCGTTCCCATGATGTTCATGGTCCGCCCGGGCGTCGCAGTGAACGCGGCCATCGTGAAATTGACCGTCGCGCCGCCTTCCAGGAGCAGATTCACGACCTGATGGTCGACGACGTTGTTGTCGTTCAGGAAGACGCATTTGCCGTAGGGACCGGTTTTCAGGGCCTCGCGCAGTTTCTCTTCGCTCGGCTCGGTGATCACGACGTCGAGCGGCCAGTAGACCTTTCCGCCCTTCAGCAGGTTTCCGTAGTATTTGTGCGGGTTGTAGACGCAGGTTTCGTATTCGGAGCAGCTTTCGGAACAGCGCTCGGTCGCGCCGGCCGGCGCGTACGCGGGGCAGAAGTAGGACAGAGAACCGAACGAGGAGACGGCTTCGCATCTCTTCCCCGCGAGCCACAGATAGATGTCCATGTCGTGGCAGCATTTCTGCAGGATCATGGAGCTCGTCGTGTCCGAATTCCGCCAGTTCCCGCGGACGAAGCTGTGCGCCTGATGCCAGTAGCAGACCCGCTCCATCGCCTGGATGGACATGACGTCCCCGATCTCTCCGGAGTCGATGATCTTCTTCAGCGTCTGATAGAAGACGGTATATCTGAGCACGTGGCAGACGAGGACCTTTCTGCCCAGTTGATTCGCTTTTTCGGCGATGATTTTGCATTCCTCCGGATTCGTCGAGATGGGCTTTTCCAGAAGCAGGTCGTACCCCTTCTCGAGCGCCGCGACGGCCTGGCGGAAATGCATCCGGTCCAGCGTGCAGATGAACATCGCGTCGGCGAGTCTGTCTTCCTTCAGCATCTCTTCCGCCGTTTCGTAGCACCTGTCGTCCGGCAGGTCGTATTTTTCCCGGAACAGGCGCATGTGCTCCGGATCCGGCTCGGCGGCGGCGACGACCTCGATGTCGTCCGGGAAGTTCAGGCAGAGGGTCGCGTAAGCGTGAAAGCCGCGGGAGCCGAGTCCCGCGATCGCGACGGTGATCTTCTTTTTTTCGTTTGCTTTGTTTTCCATTTTTTTGTCCTCCGGAAAGGTCAGAGATTTGTATGCATGGCCGAGTACTGTTTGACTTTCAGCCGGTTGATGGCTTTCGCGAAAGCGAGCTGGGACGCGACGTACTCCTCGTAGGAGAGTTTCTTCCGCATCTCCATTTCCGCCTCCTGCAGCGCGAGCCGCTCCTTCTCCACGTCGATGTCCTCCGGCGCGATGGCCGATTCGCACAGCACGCGGACGCGGTCGGAAGAGACGCGGAACATCCCGCGCGTGACGGCGCAGACGCCGACGGTCCCGTCCTCCGCCGTATAGACCACCCTGCCGTCGCTGACGGCGGCGACCAGCGGGGAGTGCCCCGCGAGCACGCCGATCATGCCGTCGCTGGCGGGCAGGACGACGGAGACGCATTCGCCCGTGAAATACGGTTTCTCGGGCGTCAGGATCTCAAGATGAAAGGTTCTCATTGCTCGTTCTCCTTCGCAAGACGCTCGGCCTTCGCGCGGACGTCGTCGATCGTGCCGACGTTGAAGAAGGCCGCTTCCGGATAGGCGTCCATCTCTCCGTCGAGGATGGACCTGAATCCGCGGATGGTTTCGGAAAGCGGAACGTAGATCCCGGGCACGCCGGTGAACTTCTCGGCCACGGAGAAGGGCTGGGACAGGAAGCGCTGGATCTTCCGCGCGCGGTAGACGGCCGCCTTGTCCTCCTCGCTCAGTTCGTCCATGCCGAGGATGGCGATGATGTCCTGCAGCTCGCGGTAGTGCTCGAGGATCTCCTGCACTCTGCGCGCGGTCTCGTAATGCTCTTCACCGACGACGTCGGGCTCCAGCATCCGGGAGGTGGATTCCAGCGGGTCGACCGCCGGATAGATGCCCTGCTCCGCGATCTTGCGGCTCAGGACCGTCGTCGCGTCGAGATGCGAGAAGATGGTCGCGGGCGCGGGGTCGGTCAGGTCGTCCGCCGGCACGTAGACCGCCTGGACGGACGTGACGGATCCGTTCTTCGTGGACGCGATCCGCTCCTCCAGTTCCCCGAGTTCGGTCGCGAGCGTCGGCTGGTAGCCGACCGCGGACGGCATCCGGCCGAGCAGCGTCGAAACTTCGCTGCCCGCCTGTATGAATCTGAAGATGTTGTCGATGAAAAGCAGAACGTCCTTCCGGTCCTCGTCGCGGAAATGCTCCGCCATCCGGAGTCCCGCGAGCGCGACGCGCATGCGGACGCCGGGCGCCTCGTTCATCTGGCCGAAGACCATGGCGGTCTTGTTCAGAACGCCGCTCTCCTTCATTTCCAGCCAGAGGTCGTTGCCTTCCCTGCTCCGCTCGCCGACGCCTGCGAACACGGAATATCCGCCGTGCTCGGTCGCGATGTTGTGGATGAGTTCCTGGATGAGGACCGTCTTTCCGACGCCGGCGCCGCCGAACAGTCCGATCTTTCCGCCTTTCGCGTAGGGCGCGAGCAGATCGATGACCTTGATGCCGGTCTCTAAAACCTCCTCTGCCGTCTGGCGGTCGGCGTATTCCGGCGCGGGATTGTAGATGCTTTCCCGGACGGCGCCGTCTTCGGCTTTCAGCACAGGTCCGCCGTCCAGCGGGTTCCCGAGTCCGTCGAACATCCTGCCGAGCACCTGCTCTCCGACGGGTACGTCGATGGGAGCGCCGGCCGCGAGGACTTTCATCCCGCGGCAGAGCCCTTCGCTCGGGCCGAGCATGACGCAGCGGACGATCCCGCCGCTCAGATGCTGCGCGACTTCCATCACGCGCTCGGACCCGCCCTGCGGGCCGGGCAGACTGACCGTGAGTTTCTCACGGATCCGCGGAAGTTCGCTTCCGGAAGCGAACGAAACGTCGACCACCGGGCCGGATACGCCCGCGATCTCGCCGTAGACTTTCGTCTCCTGATCTTTTCCGTTCATCTCATTCGTCTCCTTCCCGCTCTTTCCGTCCGTCCGTTTCCTGCCGTCTGTTTTTTCTCCGGAACGGTTTTCCGCTTTCTCCCGTTTTTCCCTCAGCGCCTTCGCGCCGGACGAGATCTCCGTGATCTCCCGCGTGATCTCGTCCTGCCGCATGCCGTTGTATTTCAGCCGCAGCTGGCGGATCATCTCCTCTGCGTTCTCGCCCGCGGACTGCATGGCCTTCATCCTGGACTCCTGCTCGCTGCAGTAGCTGTCCACGAGCGCCGAATAGAGGAATCCGGTCAGATAGCTCGGGACGATCTCGCTGATCAGCGTGTTCGGATCCGGCAGGAATTCCGCTTCTCCCTCCGCCTTTTCCGGCGGCGTGTAGTAGAACTGGCCCATGTCCAGCGGGAGAACGCATTTCTTCTCGCATTCGCAGGGCCGTCCGAAATGATAGTTCGTGTAAAGGACGTCGATCCGCTCGTATTCCCCGCTGTCGTAGCCGGACAGCAGTTCGACGCAGATCTTCTGCGCCTCCCGGATGGTCGGCATCTCCGCGGAATAGCGGAAGGTCTCCTGCAGCCGGATCCCGTGGGTCAGGAAATACTGGCGTCCGTACTCGCCGACGGCGAACAGCCGGATGTCCGGATGGCGCCGGATCTGCTCCTCCGTCTCGCGGATGACCGTCTGGTTGTAGTTGCCAGCGAGTCCCTTGTCTGAGGTGATGACGAGCAGGGCGCGCTTGGTTTCCTTTTCCGGAGGCAGCCGGCGGAAATACGGGTTCCTGTTCTCCGGCATGTCGTGCAGCAGCGCGCCGATCTCCTGGCGGAGCGCATGAAAATACGGGGCGGTCTTTTCCACTTCGCGACGCGCCCTGCGCATTTTCACGGAGGAGGTCATGTACATCGCGTCGGTGACTTTCTTCGTCTCCGCGACGCTCTCCATCCGCATCTTGATTTCCGCTTTGCCGGCCATATGGCCCTCCGTTTCCCCTCCGGCGTGATCCGGCCGGGTTTTTCCTTCAGCCTACTGCGCTTTGTCTTTGTCTTTGTCTTTGTCTCCGCGGAAGGCCGGAGACGAGAAATACGCTCTGGACGCTTCCAGGATCTGCCCGCGCAGTTCCTCGGAATACATTTTTTCGTGCTCGATCCGGAGCGTCAGCGTGCCGTGCCTGCTCCCGAACCAGTTCAGGAATTCCGTCCGGACGCGGGTGATCTGCCGGACGGGAACGTTCAGGAACAGCTTGTCTTGCGCCGCAAGCAGCAATACGACCTGCTGCCACAGAGGCATCGGCGACTTGTTCGTCTGGCGAAGCAGCTGCATCAGCCCCGCGCCGTAGGTCAGCTGGACGCGGGTCAAGTCGTCCAGATCGCTGCCGAACTGGGAGAAGACCTGCATTTCGCGGTACTGGGCGAGGTCCAGACGGATGGTGCCGACGGACTTCTTCATGACGTTCGTCTGCGCGGCGCTTCCGACGCGGGATACGGACAGTCCGACGCTGACCGCGGGACGCTGCCCGGAATAGAAGAGTTCGCTGTCCAGGAAGATCTGGCCGTCCGTGATGGAAATGATGTTCGTGGGGATGTATGCGGACACGTCGCCCGCCTGGGTCTCGACGATCGGCAGCGCCGTCATGCTTCCGCCGCCCATCTCGTCGGACAGCTGCGCGGAACGTTCCAGAAGCCTGGAATGGAGATAGAAGACGTCGCCGGGATAGGCTTCGCGTCCGGGGGCGCGTTCCAGCAGCAGGCTGATCGTCCGGTAGGCGACAGCGTGCTTGGAAAGGTCGTCGTAGACGATCAGCGTGTCGCGGCCGTGGTACATGAAGAATTCTGCGACGGCGCACCCGGCGTAGGGCGCGATATACTGGAGAGACGGCGCGTCGCTCGCGGGCGAGGAAACGATGACCGTATAGTCCATCGCGCCGGCCTGCTTCAGAGTCTGCATCACCTTCGCGACGGTGCTCGCCTTCTGGCTGATGGCGACGTAGACGCAGACGACGTTCTTTCCCTTCTGGTTCAGGATCGCGTCGATCGCGATGGAGGTTTTTCCCGTCTGGCGGTCGCCGATGATGAGTTCGCGCTGTCCGCGTCCGATCGGGAACATGGAGTCGATCGCCAGCAGTCCGGTCTCCAGCGGCCGGCCGACGGGCTTCCGCTGCATGATCCCGGGCGCGGGACGCTCGAGCGGGAAATATTTTTTCGCGTTGATCGGTTCCCCGCCGTCGATCGGCTTGCCCAGAGGATCGATCATGCGGCCGAGGATGCGGTTGCTGATCGGAATGCCCGCCGTCCGTCTGGTGCGGACGACGCGGGAGCCTTCCGTGATCTCGGAACAGTCGCCGAACAGGACGATGCCGGTCCTTCCGTCCGGGCGGAGGTCCTGCACCATGCCTTTCAGCCCGCACTCGAACAGGACGATCTCGCCGTAGACGACGTCTTTCAGTCCTTCGATGACCGCGATCCCGTCGCCGACCGAATACACCTGGCCGACCTGCTGGTAGCCGGTGTTCAGCTTGAAGCTGCCGATGTCCTCCCGCAGAAGGGAGATCATCTTTCCGAGCTCGCCCTCCTTGGGCAGGGACTGCACGGACTTCCGGAACTGCCGGATCCGTCCCAGCGTGCTCCAGTCGTAGTTGTCGTCGCCGACGAAGATGTTGAAGCCGTCGACCGCGGACGGGTCCTTGCGGATCACGATCTCGACCTCGTCGACGTTGTATTTCCTGCGCATGAGCGAAGCCAGCTTTTCCTTCTGGCTTTCCGTCGGCGGCGTCATGCATCGGATCTCAACCTGCAGCGGTCTGGTTTCCGTACCGGCCTCGCCGAATCCCTTCTCCTCGCTCATGAACGTTTCTCCTTCTGCTGGGCGTTCTGTTCCGCCTGTTTCAGGAACGCGTCATACAGCGCCTCCGTCCGTTCGGGGGAGGCGGTGTCTCCGAGCAGCTTCTGCGTCGCGCCGATGACCAGTTCCCCGATCTCCGTCTGCGCGGAATCCAGGATGTGCTCCCTGCGCTTCTCGGCTTCCTTCTCCGCTTTCGCGATGATGGCGGCCGCTTCGTTCTTGGAGGACTCGATATACGCCTTCGCGGCGTCCGCGGCTTCCTTCTCCGCTTTCATTCGCTCGGAAGCCATCTCCTGCTCGAACGCTTCCTTTTCCGCAGCGAGCTCCGCCTTCAGCCGTTCGTTCTCCTCGGCGTTCTTCCGGTTTTCCTCTTCTCTGTCTTCAAACTGCTTCTGCCGTTCCGTCATGAATTTTTTGATCGGATTGAACAGGATGAGCGTCAGTCCTCCCGCGAGGATGACGAAATTCAGCATATGCAGAAGCACCTGAACGAAATCGATATTCAAAGGCATGTCTTGTTACCTCGCTTCCGACGGCCGTTTTTTCGAAACGGGACCGTACAGGATCAGTTGTCAAATCAAAGAACGAATATGATCAGGATGGCGACGATGAGCGCGTAGATGATCGTCGTCTCGATGAAGACGAGACCGAGCATCATCGCGGAATTGATTTTTCCTGCCGCTTCCGGCTGTCTCGCCATGCTTTCTGCGCTTTTCGCGATCGCGATGCCCATGCCGATCGCGCCGGCCGCTGCGGCAACGCCGACGGCGATGCCGGCCGCGACGGCCTTATTTCCGGTGGAGCCGGCTTCCTCTTCCACGACGACCGTTTCGGCGCTGTCCGCGGAGACGGTCAGGACGGCAAGTGCGAACAGCATGCCGACTGTCAGGCAGATCATGAAGATCCGTATGAGTTTCTTGGTATTTTTCATATTATTTACTCTCCTTTGATTTCCGGTTGAGGTTCATCGGCCGGCGATGCCGAAACGGCTTCCGGTTTCTTATGCTTTTCCTTCTTTACCTTCTTCGGCCTCGGCTCCACGGCCTCTCCGTAGAAGATGGACACCAGCGTGGTCAGAACGTAGGTCTGGATGAGGGCGTGCAGCAGGGTGAAGACGATCCCGATCACCGCAGGGAGCACGAAGCTGAGTGCGAAATAGTGGTAGACGAGTTCCGTCACGAGCAGACCGCTCAGCAGAGCGCCGAACAGGCGGAAGCTCATGGAGATCGGGAGCGAGAAGTCCTTGAGGACCCGGAGCGCTCCTTTCGGTCCGTTCGCGATCAGACCCGCTCCGAGGATGACGCCGAAGGACATGATGCCCATCGCGAGCGCGCCGTTGATGTCCGCGAGCGGCGCGGGCAGCGGGATGGATGTCCCGTCGGTCGACAGCACCTGGATCCCGAACAGTTCGAACAGGGTGCTGAAGAAGATGTACAGTCCGGCGCTGAAGATGTAGGCCGCGACGAACCCTGTCTTATGAGGACTGTTTCCTTTCGCCATATCCGAAAAGAATCCGACCGCCTTCTCCAGAACCGCCTGGAATTTTCCGGGCACTGTTCTGAAGCGCGGGACCGCGATGATCCGGATGAGCAGCGCGGCGATCAGCAGCACCCCCGTCACGAGATACGCGGACACGACCGCCGGATTGACTTCCAGTCCGAAGAACCAGACCTTGTTCAGTTCGTGCAGCACGCCGTCGCGCATGACTTCGCGGATGCTCTCGCCCTCTTCGTCCGGCGGGCCGCCGGTCAGCGACACGACGACGATGGCCGCCGTGATCAGCAGGATCAGCGCAAGCCAGACGACAAGCAGGATCTTCCGTCCTTTCGTCCATTTTTGCTTCAATCGACACTCACTTCCCTTCCTCAGGTGATGACGCGCAGGGGCTTCCTGTTTTGAACAATATACTACCCCTTATAATCCCCTACAGTATACATTCCGCGGCCGCCGATTGCAAGCCTTTTCCAAGAAAAAACCGGCGAACGCCGCGTCTCATGCGGAAAAATCAGCCGTTCTGTCCTGCGGCGGAAGCAAAACGCGTCGCAGACGTGCGCCTGCCCGTCCATGCAGCGGCAGCGAAGGAGGACACGAACGCTTTCGGCGCATTGCCCGGCATCCGCGTAACCGTAATGCCGGTGCTCAATCGTCCTCGAACCGAACAGGATCTGCAGGACGGCTCGAAACCGGAAACTCCCCAAAAACAAAAAAATAAGGGTTTTAGGGAATGCCGCACGCCTGTACGGCGCGGAAGCATGACTTCGCGGAAGCAGCCGTCTTATCCGGAAAAAAAGAATCCGAAATCGGCAGAAAATCATTGACACGCCACAATCCGTGTGATATATTGTTACAAACAAAAGCTGAATGTCAGCGGAACGGAGTCTTTCGTGAAACACATCGGCAGCAGAACAAACTGGTATTACTGGTGCGGCTTTACCGTCTTTCCGCGGTAGGGTTTACTTGTGATGCGGCCGAAGATACGGACATTTTCCGAATCATTCATACGTTGCGGCAAGGGACCCCCCCGGAGCCGCAATTTTCTTTTGCCGAAGACGCTTTGCGAAAAGAACCTCTTCCAAAGCAGCAAATACTTTGATTCCCGGGAGATAACAACATGATCGTCGTTCTGAAATCCAACGTTCCGGAAGAGAAAAAGGAACAACTGACCGAATGGCTGAAGGAGATGGGACTCGGCGTCCACGTTTCCAACGGATCCTACCACACCGTGCTCGGACTCATCGGAGACACCAGCCGGCTGGACATGGACCTGATCGCCAGTCTGGACATCGTCGAATCGGTCAAGCGGGTGTCCGAAACGTTCAAATGCTGCAGCCGGATGTTCCATCCGGAGGACACCGAGATCCGGATCGGGGACGCGAAGATCGGAAACGGCTCCTTCGTCCTCATCGCCGGCCCCTGCTCCGTGGAGACCGAAGAGCAGATCGTGGAAACTGCGAGAGCGGTCAAGGCGTCCGGAGCGCATCTGCTCCGCGGCGGCGCGTTCAAGCCGCGCACGTCCCCGTATGATTTCCAGGGACTGCACGAAAAAGGCATCGAACTGTTGAAGACCGCCCGGAAGGAAACGGGGCTTCCGATCGTGACCGAGATCATGAGCCGCGCGGATCTGCCGCTCTTCGAGGACATCGACGTCCTGCAGGTGGGCGCGCGGAACATGCAGAATTTCGACCTTCTGAAGGAACTCGGGCATTTCGGAAAGCCGGTCCTGCTCAAGCGCGGGCTGGCGAACACGCTCAAGGAACTCCTGATGAGCGCCGAATACATCCTCGCGAACGGCAACGGGAACGTCATCCTGTGCGAGCGCGGCATCCGGACCTTCAGCGACTACCTCAGGAACACGCTCGACCTGTCCGCCGTGCCCATGCTGCACGAACTGACGCACCTCCCGGTCGTCGTCGATCCCAGCCACGCGACGGGCATCTCCCGGATGGTCCCGCCGATGGCGCTCGCGGCCGCCGCGTGCGGCGCGGACGGCATCATGGTCGAGGTCCACAACGACCCGCTGCACGCGAAATGCGACGGCGCGCAGTCGTTGCGTCCGGAAGAATTCGACGCGCTCGCGAAGAAGATCCGGGCCGTCCGCGAGGCCATCAAATGAACGTCGGGATCGTCGGACTCGGGCTGATCGGCGGCTCGTTCGCGAAAGCCTTCGCGAAGGAAGGCCATACCGTCTTCGCCTGCGACAGAAACGAGCCGGTGGTCGGATTCGCGAAGCTGGAAGGCACGGTCGCGCAAGTATTGACGGAAAAGAATCTGAAAGACTGCGATCTGCTGCTCCTCTGTCTCTACGTCGACGACGCGGTGAAATATCTCGAAGACAACGCTTCATATATATCAAAGGACACGCTGGTCATGGACGTGTGCGGAACGAAAACGAAGATCATGGAAAAAGCGGTTCCGGTATCGCAAGCGCACGGCTTCTCCTTCGTCGGCGGACATCCCATGGCGGGAAAGCAGTATTCCGGATACGGGCACGCGTCCGCCGACCTGTTCAGAAACGCCCCGATGGTCCTCGTCCCGCCGTCTTTCGACGACATCCGGCTGCTGACCCGCGCGAAGGAGGCGCTCTCCCCCGCCGGATTCGGAAAGTTCACCGTCACGACCGCGGAAGCG
>CACZRJ010000022.1 GCA_902783535.1 uncultured Ruminococcus sp.
CGTCGTCAGTCCACCGTATCCGTGCCTCCATTGCCTGACCATAATGAAGTCCTCGCCAAGATCAGGAACGATCATGACCCAGTCCGGGCACTTCATTGCAACGTAGTCTCCGGCAAACCCGTCAGCAGATTCCTCTCTCTGCGAAAATATCCGAAAAACAGGCGTTTCCAGGATCTGCCGTTCCGAGTGCTTCTTCCAAACCAGACGGCTGTCATCGTATTGAATGTTTTCATCACCTGTGTCGCGGAGGAAATATTTCAGAACGCGTTCCCTGAAATCCGGAGCCTCGGTATAAACGGCGTGGCCGTAGTCCTTTCCGTAAAGGAACGACTCCGCGCCGAGTGTATCTGCAAGCTCTTTCCATGATGAAACCGGACAGAGCCTGTCTCCCGCAGCCCCTATCACAAGCGCCGGGCAATGAATGCCGGAAGCATATTTCCTTCCGTCAAATGCAAGGCAGGCTTTTGCGAGAATCAGAAATCTTTTCCGATCATCCGGCTCCCACCTGATCATTTGTCGAGAGGCATTCAAAAGATCATCTTCATCGACCAGCGGTCCGTGAATCGCACGCAGAGCTTTTTCGCAAATCACGTTGCCCGGGGCGTCGGCTGCAAGTTCGATCCATAACTTGAGCGTCTCGGGGCTACCTACGGACAGAGAAGATGAAACCAGGGCCATGCTCCGGACGAGTTCAGGATGAGCGCATGAGATAAGCTGCGCGATCATGCCGCCCATAGAAATGCCGAGAATATCGGCCTTTTCGATTCCGAGCGAACGCATGCCTTCCGCAGTCATGTCGGCAATTTCCCTGATCGTGCACTGGTCCGGCAGAAAGTCCGGCCTGTCGATCAGGTAAACGGTATGAGTTGCTGAATAAGACGCGTACATTCTTTCATGGTGAGACGCATTCATCAGAACGCTGACCATGGATAGGCCCGGAAGGATCACGCAGGCGCGCGGTCCGCTCCCGAACCGGAGATATTTGATCTGATTGTTTTTGATTTTAATGTGATCTACCACGATAGAGCCTCTGTTCATGTCATATTTCCGGTCTGTCGGGACTTGTTTCCATAGATCTCGGCAAGGCCGCCGTGAGATGTCTCTCTGTATTTGTCGCTCATGTCTTTTCCTGTCTGATACATGGTGGCGACAACTTCATCAAAAGAAACTTTTCTCGTTTCAGTCAGAAAGTGAGACAGATTGACGCAGCTGACAGCACGCATCGCCGCGACGGAATTGCGTTCGATGCATGGAATCTGCACAAGTCCCTGTATCGGGTCGCATGTCAGTCCGAGATTGTGCTCCATTGCGACTTCCGCGGCATATTCGATTTGATCCAGACGCATGCGGAGCATGGACGCATAGGCGCCGGCCGCCATGGAACATGCCGAGCCGATCTCCGCCTGGCATCCGCATTCGGCGCCGGAGATGCTTGCATTGGTCCGTATGACGTTTCCGATCAGCCCGGCGACCGCAAGTCCGTCCAGAATACTCTCGAGCGGAAAACCGCGGTCGTGTCGCAGATAATACAGCAGCGAAGGAATAACGCCGCAGCTTCCGCAGGTCGGAGCCGTTACAACAACATGTTCGCAGGCGTTTTCCTCGCTGACTGCAAACGCATACGCCGCAAGCAGCCTGCTTTGCGTAATGCTGGAGTCCTCGTTGTAGCATCTCTTCTCATACAGCGTTTTCGCTTTTCTGCTGACGCCCAGACCTCCGGGAAGTATGCCGGAAGCGGACAAACCTGCATGCACAGCGGATTCCATGGCATTCCATATTTCAGTAAGATATGGGCGCAATGACTCTCCTTCGGCATTCCAGACGAATTCTGTAAGAGAGATTCCCCTGTTTCTGCAGTATTCGATCATTTCGGAAAAATTCTTTTGCGGGTAGACCTCTCTTTCGTCATCGGATTGCTCGCCTTCGAAACGGATAGAACCGCCTCCGATACTGAAAATGCGTGCCCTCCCGATGATTTCTCCGTCCCGGAATGCTTCAAACAGCATCGTATTCGGATGCGGAAGATCTTTCGCGTCTTTGCAAAAATGGATGACAGCATCCGGAAGCACAGTCATGATCGCTTTTCCGGTGCCGTGCCCTTCTCCGGTGAACGCAAGAGAACCGTAAAGCGTCACTTCGAACCGGTCTGCTTCCGGATAGCGGGCGGAAAATGCTTTCGCTGCGTTGTATGGACCGACGGTATGAGAACTGGATGGTCCGTTTCCGATTTTATAGATGCTTCGAATGCTCTTCATATCGAGTCGCCACCTCTAGGCGAAAATGTACCGTATCCGAAGAAAAGCGCGTCGTCGGGACGCGCTTTTCTTAAATGAATGAACGGATAAATTACTCAAGCGAACGATAGGCTTCGATCGTTCCGGCAATCGACTGTTCCGTCGCTTTGCTGATGGAGTCCCAGGTGGATACGAAGGTATTGGAGTCGGAGAATGCGATGCCGTCCATGAAACTGCTCAGGGTCACACCGGATCCGCCCCAGTCATAAAGGTAAGCAAGGTCGTAAACACGTCCGCCGAAAATGATATCGAGCATTTCTTCGGATTCGTTGTCCTGGATCTTGCGCTCTTTCAGAATCGTCTGGAAATAAGCTTTCTTCGACGTATCCGTAGATGCCTGCATCATAGCGTCGAGAACGATGGAAGCCATATCCTTGTCTTTTACATTGACAGGAATCGCAACGCAGGAAGAGAGGACGGTGGAAACGCGGCACAGGTAATCATCCTGGTTTTTATCAAGCATAGGAGTCGGGAGAATGCCGAAGTTGCAGTCGTATTCGCCGAGATCGAAGACGTCGATGATGGCAAGTGCGCGGAACAGCGCTTTCTTGTTCGCGACAGACTCGGTTGCTGCGACCCAGCAGCTCTTGCCGCCGGCAGTTGCGGAAGTAAAATACGGACCGGCAGTATCATCGATGCGTCCGACGGACGTCTTGTCGTTGACGAGCTGGAAAATCTTGTCGAACGCATTCGCGGCGCTTTCTTTTCCGAGCGCGACGATCGGCTCGTCGTCAGCATTCTTTTCAGTCAGACGGAATCCGCATCCAACGAACATGGAAGCGGCGAAGTTACGATTGACAAGGAATCCGTAAGTATCAAGGTATCCCATACCTTCCGTGCCGTCGCTGTCGGAAGCGACGCCGTGCGCCATTTCCTCCATCTTGTCAAGCGTCCACTGATGATTTTTAACGAGGTCGTACGGGCTCTCAAGGTTGTGCTCGTCGATCATGTCCTTGTTGAAAACGAGCGCGTGCGTGCATGCGTAGTCAAGCAGACAAAGGTCGCCGGAAGCAAAATAGTTTTTGTGACGGATCGAGAAGCCCTTGACGGAGTTCTGATCGTAGTAAGGCTGATCCAGATGCACGTTCTCAAGCGTGTTCAGATCGAAGAAATAGCCTTCCATCGACAGCGTCGCAGCGTCGTACATATAAGGCATGACGATGTCGTATTCGGAAACGCCGGACATAGAGCTGCTGCGGATCTTGTCAAGCATATCCGCGCCGCTTGTCGTACGGACTTCCGTAATTTCTACGCCGAAGCGTTCGCTGACAAGATTGTTGCGGTCCTGAACAGCGCGCTGAAGCGTCTCGTACGAGCTCTCCTGCGGCATGACTTCAACGGACTTGTAGAGTTCGGAGTAGTCGCCGACGACAAGGAAAGTCACCGTCTCCCCTTCATAGTTCACATCCTTCGGAAGGTTGTAGAACAGTTCGTGGGATTCCTCGGCGGAGGTCTCCTGCGAATTGTTTTCCGAAGGGGTTGACGCGGGTTCTTTGCTCTCTTCAGCGGGTGTCCCGGCACAGGCGCCGGCAGCGAGCACGAGCACGAATACCAGCATCAGGCATGCAGTCCTAAGAAGATGCTTCATAAAAACAGCGATGCAATCGAAGTCGCTTCCCTGCGGAACGATTCTGCATCCATCCTTTCCTCATTTATCTGTTTTTGCGAACGATCTCGCGACTGTGGGTACATTATGCCGGAGTCACGAGCGTCACGCGTGCAGGGAGAACATTATTTTTATCTATGATGATTATATCATACTCGGATGAAAAAGCAAGGTTTTTTTGATATTTTGCTGATTTAAGGTGCCTGAAATATGAAAGATATGTTAACTTTTACGCAAAGAATCCGCCACTGTATTGAAAAATTGAAAAAAAAGGATAAAATAAGGCAAAACAGAATTGTTAAGGAGAGATATCTATGACGCATCATGTCAGCCGTACACAGATGGTATGTGCGCGGGAAATCGAATTTGATCTTGACGGAGACGTCGTTTCGAACATCCGCTTCATCGGAGGATGCAACGGGAATTTAAAAGCGATCTCGAAACTGGTCGACGGCTGGACTGTTGAAAAAATCGAGTCCTATCTTCTGGGAAACACCTGCGGCATGAAGCCGACTTCCTGCGCGGATCAGCTCGCCAAGGCCGTCAGAAGAGAGTACGAAGCATCTGTGAAAGCAGTCCGGTAATCAATCAAGATTTATTTGAAAGAGGTGACTCATTCTGGAACGTTCCAAAAAGATCATCCGGACAAGCATTCTCGGCATTGCTGCCAATCTTGTGCTTGTAGGATTCAAATCTGTCATCGGGTTGATTTCCGGGTCCATCGCGATCGTACTTGACGCCGTAAACAACCTGAGCGATGTCCTGTCAAGCGTGATCACGATCGTCGGCACAAAACTTGCCGGCCGCGCACCCGACCGAAAGCATCCCTACGGGCACGGCCGCATTGAATATATCGCCAGCCTGGCGATCGCCATCATTGTTCTGTTCGCCGGAATCACGTCCATGATCGAGTCCGTAAAAAAGATCATAGAGCCGACCGACGCGACATATTCCGTCGTCATGCTGATCATCGTTATCGCTGCGATCGCAGTGAAGTTCTCCATGGGCATGTATATTCGCGGTGTCGGAAAGTCCATTCATTCCAATGCACTGTCCGCATCCGGGACTGATGCGCTCTTCGATGCGGTGCTTTCCATCGGAACGCTTCTCGCAGCTGTCATCAGCCTGATCTGGAATCTTTCTCTGGAGGGATATTTCGGAGCCATCATCTCCATATTCATTCTGAAAGCCGGATTTGAAATGCTTCGCGAGAATGTCAGCAGCATTGTCGGCACGCGTGCTGATGAAGAAACAACAGAAAATCTCCGAAAAATGATCGAATCTTTTCCTCAGGTTCACGGCGCATATGACATGGCGCTGCATAACTACGGCCCTTCCAACCTGATCGGTTCGGCGCACATTGAAGTAGATGAGGACATGACGGCACGCGACATTCACAAACTGACGCGTATGATCACGGCGACCGTTTATGAAAAACTCGGTATCGTACTGACGCTCGGGATTTATTCCTCCGCGCAGTCTGCCGATCCTCTTGTACGGAAGGTTCAGGTCGCGCTGGAGGAAGAGATATCCTCAGAGCCGATGATCCTGCAGGTTCACGGTGTATTTGTGGATCCCGAAACTAAAACGGTCACCTTCGACATCGTTGTGGATTTCAAAGGCAACGGGCAGGAGATCCGCACCGCTTTGATCGGGAGAATGCAGAAAAGATTTCCGGATCTGTCGTTCTACGCAGTCATAGACTCAGACTACAGTACTTCAAAAGAAGAACCGAAAAAGAAAAAGGAACGCTGAAAACGCTCCATGAATTCATAATAGCATAACAGGAACCGTTCGAAGCATGCGAATGCCTTTGCACGGTTCCTGTTTTTCTGTTTGGGTGTGGTCAGTCTTCCATCCTTTTGTCTTCCGGGAGATGTCTGTTGACTTTTTTCAGATACGCGGTTCTGAGTTCTTCCGGCTCGATACCGAAGCTGAGCAGAACATCGGAGAAATACATCAGCACGTCGGAAAGTTCTTCGGTAAAATGATTCCGGACGGAGCCGTCAGCCATCACGGCGTCTGCCCCGTTTTTCTTTAATACGTCGATGACTTCCCCGAGCTCGCCGACCATCCACAGAAGTTTATCCGCACCGTTGTCCGGGCAGTTGCGCATCCACTCCTGATGAGAAGCCATCATCTTTTTTTGCCACGAGAGCATTTCACTGACGCTGAAGTCTTTCATACATCCGTCCCGTCAGAATCATCTGCGCGTTTCCGTCCCTTCGCGGAATCATCCGTGCTTACGGAATCATTCGTGATATCGTGAAGTTCCTGCTTCTTCTCCTTTTGCCGAAGTTCCTCAACAGAAACAGTATGCTCGACGGGTTTCCATTTCGGCTTATGAAACAAAGCGACCGTCGCGATCGGAACATATGTCAACATAAAAATGGGAAATGTAAGCGCGTAAAGGATTTTTTTGAACGGCGTTGTTCGGATATTCTTCCACTCGCTGATCGTAGTGATCACACCGACGAGAAGGATCGTGCCGAGCACATTCATCAGCATCACCGTGAAGGACTCCAGAACGATCAGCGTATCCTTTGCCTGGATCGCAGAGAGGATCGCAATCGTTGAGTTGACCGCGATCGTAATGATGGAAAGGATATATGCAGGCGCGATATTCATCAAAATATCGAAGCATCCGAAATTGCCTTTGAAAATGCCCTTGAGCAGTTTTGTCCCGTAATGACGGATGACCTGCAGATATCCGCGGGACCAGCGGACGCGCTGGCGGAAAGACTGCCTGAATTTTTTCGGCTGCTCGTCAAAGAATTCCGCGTCGGCGCAGTAAGCGACGGGATCCTTATTGATGATCTGGTACGCGGAAAACTCGAGGTCTTCCGTGAGCAGGTGGAACGGCCATCCGTCCAGCTGGTCGATGATTTTTCTGCTGACGAGATAACCTGTGCCGGAAACGGTGCTGCTTGTGTGCAGGATCCAGCGCGCGTGGTTCAGATAACGGCTCTCCCTGAGAAACCACAGTCCGGAGCCGGCGCTGATAAGGTTGTCGCCGTAATTCTTGCTGTTTCTGTAGCTGGTGATCACATTGTGACCCTGCGCGAACATGCGGTTCATCTGTTCGATGTAGTCTGCCTTCAGTATGTTGTCCGCGTCGAACACGAAATATCCGTCAAACTCTTCCGGGTAGTCCTCCTTTAAATGACCAAGGAGGTCGTTCATTGCGTAGCCTTTCCCGACGAGTTCCTCGTTGAAACGCTTGTATACGACAGCGCCGGCTTTTTCAGCGATCTCTGCCGTTTCATCGGTGCAGTTATCCGCAAGAACGAAAACGGAAATCATTGAAGCGTCATATGTCTGATTTCTGATGCTTTCAAGCAGATCCCCGATGACGGCCGCCTCGTTTCTGGCACAGATCAAGACAGCATAACGAAAACGCTTGTCGGTCTCGGGAGCTTTCCTTTTCTTCGCGAAAAAAAGGCTTACCGGAATGTAAAACAACTGATAAGAATAGCAAACGAAGAAAAGAAGCGTGCATATGTAGTTGATGATTCGTAAAACTTCCATCTCAGCAGCATCTTTGACCGCAACGCGGCCTGGTGTTGATCTGAATCAGCAGAAAACCGTACCTGGAAGGCAGGTTTCAGGGATTCATAACCGTTCGGGATCCCTTTCATGATACTAAGTCCGCAGGAGGAGCAAAATGACAAAATCAGCCATTTGCAACTGAAGATACAATAACACATCTCCGCTGCAAAAGCAAGGCGTTTCAGGAAGAAATGATGTGATCCGTTCCAAACGATAAACGCGTGTTCAATTCATTCGGTCGCGGCAAGGATGTGCAGGTTTCTGACATCCCCGTTCCTGATGCCCGCATTCACACTGTAGGCATGCTTCTCAAGATCATCTGACGCAGAGTCGGAAAGACCGCAGGAACTCAGGACCGAGCAGAATGCGCGAGACAGTTTCTCAATCATATCGGTAACATTTTCGGACTCATGAGATTCGTCTGCGGACAGGATCGAAAGGAGTTCAGATTCGATGCCGCTCATGACCGGCAGATCTCTCATGGCGCGGAAAGACCATTTATAATAAGGACAGTACGCGTTGTTGATCAGGAAGACGGACTGTATCGCAGAACGGACGAACTCAAAGGCGGCAAGCCTTGCTGCGCCGTTTTCCCCGTGTGCGAGGCACCGGGTGTGATTGTAAGGTCCGGACTGTGCCATGAGCAGAAGGTTTCCGGCAAGCTTTTTTCTTCGTATGTCTTCCGGGTATTCGGCAATCCTGTTTCGGATCTCGGTCAGTTCACCGTAGCGGTCTTCAAAAACGGCTCCGTTAACGGCTTCCGCAAACATATACGACGGTACGGAAAGCCACTGCTTCCAGTCAAGTATTCCGTCAGAGGATCCGATTTTCGAAAGAAAGAATTCTCCGGTTCTGATCACGCCGCGCCGATTTCCGCCGACGGGACTCAGTTTTCCCCGTTTCAATCCCTCGAATGTATCGGGCAGTTGTGCGTATGCCCGTTCCAGAAGGAATTCACTCCGTCTGTCCAGGACTGATTCATCTGGGATAAACAGACAGAATCCGGGGTCGAAATCGTGATCTCTGGAAACGATGTCGTCATAACCGAAGCATTCGGACCCGCTCCCTGTCAGCGCAGCCGCGGTTTTTCCGGCGATCTCGGGAAAGCCGTCCAGCATCTGTTTGCCGTAGGCTTCATAGTAACGCCTGCAAATATCAAGTCCGTCCATAGATTCGGTCGGCGCGTTCATACAGTGCCTTCTCCGTCATAAAATACCCGTAATGTCCGAAAACGGGCGCGCATTTGTCACAGACGAACGCGTAGTTTCCGTCCGTCCGGTCTTTTTCCGAATCAAGAAGATGTTCGGCATGCTCAAGGCATTCGGCGATCTTTTCCTGCGAGATCTCGGATTCCAGTCCGTACCTTGCTTCATAAAGGGACGCCAGATTCAGCCAGGAAACGGCTGTTTCGGGACGTCCGTTTTCCAGACTGCTCATGACCCGGATCGCGGAAAGAAACGATTCCTCCGATTCGGCATAGCGGCCCAGATCGCAAAGCGTCAATCCCATGTTGTTATACAGCCCGCCCATTCTGGAATCATCCGGATTCAGGGTTTTGCGGTATACTTCAGCGGCCTGCTCAAACAGGGAAATGGACTTTTCCGCCTCCCCCGCCGTCTTGTAAACGGTCGCGGCGTTCAGCAGCGCAGTCCCGCCTTCGGCGCGGTCCATGACACCGATCGTCCTTCCGGAGCGAATCGCTTCCTCGGCGTCACGCTTTGCTTCTTCCAGACGGCCTGACTTCCTGTAAAGTCCCATCCGTTCGTTCAGCAAAGTGAACCGTCCGCCTTCGTCTCCTCCGGCTTCCGCCTCTTCAAGCCAATAGTTCAGATGACGTTCCGCTGCGGAGATGTCTTCGGAATCATAATAACTGTCCAGTTTTTCCATGATCCGCCCGATTGGTATCTGCCGGACGGCAGGTTTTTTTGCATATGCATCCGTGCAAAATGGACATGCCGGATCCGTGTAGTCCTCCGGCTGCATCGTCGCTTGTCTGTCTTCCATCTCTGACGCCCCTCTCCGCCGCTTTCGCGGTCATATTTCAAATCCGAAAAATCGAGAGCTTTGACTTGCTTTTTTATTTCACGCATGATATTATGAAACAAGGTTGGTTCGTTTCTGTCTCGTATCCTGCCGCTTGCCTGTCTTCTTTCTGCATTTTATTCTATCGCAGGCAGGAAGTCAAGCCCTTCTGCACATTGCGTGCCGGCGCGGATACGTCCCGGATATTTGAAATCGCCCGAATTCTTCATTATTTTTCGGAGGCTCAGCATGGCATTTTCAAATCGCATTCTCTATGTCGGCGTGAATGATCATGACATTGATCTGTTTGAAGGTCAGTACGTCGTTCCGAACGGCATGTCGTATAACTCTTATCTTCTGATGGACGACAAAATCGCAGTGATGGACACTGTCGACCGACGTTTCACGCACGAGTGGCTCGACAACATCGCGAAATGTCTGAACGGACGAAGACCGGATTACCTTGTCATACAGCACATGGAGCCGGATCATTCCGCAAACATTCTTTCCTTCCTCAAAGTGTATCCCGACGTCCGCATCGTCACGTCCGCCAAAGCGCTCGTCATGATGAAGAATTTCTACGGAGAGGATTTTTCCGAACGCGCGATCGTCATTGCAGACGGAGATGTTTTGGAGCTCGGAGAAATGTCCCTTCAGTTCGTCGGCGCGCCGGTGGTCCACTGGCCGGAGGTCGTTATGACTTACGAGTCGACTGAAAAGGTCCTGTTTTCCGCGGACGGATTCGGAAAATTCGGCGCACTGGACGCGGAAGAAGACTGGGCGTGCGAAGCCCGGCGCTACTATTTCGGAATCGTCGGAAAATACGGTGCCCAGGTTCAGAACGTTCTGAAAAAAGCTTCCGGACTGGAGATCCGGACGATCTGTCCGCTGCACGGCCCCGTGCTGGAAGATCATCTGGAATACTATCTCGGACTCTATCAGACCTGGTCTTCCTACGAGCCCGAATCTGAAGGCGTCGTGATCGCCTACACATCCGTTTACGGAAACACCAGGAAAGCGGTCGATCTTCTCGCGGAAGTTCTGAAAAAGAACGGATGCCCCAAGACCGTACTTCACGACCTCGCGCGTACCGACATGGCGGAAGCCGTCGAAGACGCCTTCAGATATGGAAAACTCGTGCTCGCGACGACAACTTACAATGCGGACATCTTCCCTTTCATGCGTCAGTTCATTGAACAGCTCAAAGAAAGAAACTTTAAGAACAGAAAGGTCGCTCTGATCGAGAACGGTTCCTGGGCCCCGCAGGCCGCAAAAACGATGCGCGCCATGCTCGACGAATGCAAAAACATCACGTTTGCCGAGCACACCGTCCATATCATGTCAGCACTGAATGACGAGAGCAAGGAACAGGTCCGGCTGCTCGGAGAGGAACTGGCACTTGAGTACATCGCGCAGAAGGGCGACGATATCGACAAAAACGACATGAAGGCGCTGTTCAACATCGGGTACGGCCTTTACGTCGTCACTTCGAACGACGGAGTCAGGGACAACGGTCTCATCGTCAATACCGTAACGCAGGTCACCAATACGCCCAACCGTGTCGCCGTCACGATCAATAAGGACAATTACTCCCACCACATCATCCGCCAGACCGGAAAAATGAATGTCAACTGCCTGTCTGTCGAAGCGCCTTTCAGTGTATTTGAATGCTTCGGATTCCGCAGCGGAAGAAACACGGACAAATTCGAAGGGACCGAAGTGCTCCGGTCCGACAACGGGCTGGTATTCCTTCCCAGATATATCAATTCCTTCATGTCTCTTGAAGTGGAGCAATACGTCGACCTCGGAACCCACGGAATGTTCATATGCTCCGTCACAGAGGCCCGGGTCATATCCAAAGCAGAAACCATGACATATACGTATTATCAGACCAATGTCAAGCCGAAGCCGGAGACCAAAGGCAAAAAAGGATACGTTTGCAAAGTCTGCGGATATGTGTATGAAGGCGATGAGCTTCCGGACGATTTCGTCTGCCCGCTCTGCAAGCACGGCGCAGCCGATTTCGAGCCGATCCAGTCCTGAGTAAAAAAATAAGAATATACAATGCCGGACAGTTCCTGTTCGGTCATGCGATGAAAGGAGTTGCGACATGAGCCTGTTTTCCAAAATCTTCGGCGGCGACAAGGAAGCCGAAAAAGCAGCAAAAGACCTTCTGAACGGCCTGTTCGGTCAGCCGAACCAGACGTCGGGAAAGCCTGAATCAGCACCCCAATCCAGACCGGAAGAACCGCAAACGCAGAACCAGACGGAAGTTCCTTCCGGACCTTCGGGGTTTTCCTGGGGTCCTGTCATGCCGGACGAACCGAACCAGTACAATTACAACGGTCCGTTCTGGGCGTATTTCGAAGAGATCTTCCATCAGGAATTCTCTCGCTATCGTATCGAAAAAGCGGAACCGCAGCCGAAGCGGCGGTTCGTCTACACGTTCTACGACGGAACAAGGAAAGCGCTCGTCGTGGAACTGGTCGGATCGTCGAGCGAGCCGAAGGCCGTCCGCGCGAAATGCGCAAGAGAAAACGTTCCCTATCTCCGCTATTACTATGACTACGAGGGATGGTGGAACACGCGCAAATATGTCGTCAGCCGCACAGGAAACGCGCTGAACTGACGAAAACGGCAGGACAATCGTCCGCCGTCAACAATTGAAAAAAAGCAGTCGGGAAACGCTCAGCGCCTGCGGCGGATCCGGCACGGGCACATCTGTTCTCTTTCAGAAAGACGAACGGCTTCGCAGGCAGTCTGCCCGCGTACGGTCTTGTACATCCCGGAATTTTCCGGGCTTTAACCTATTTTCCCGTCTGCTTTTTTTGCGGAAAGGAAACGTCATGGATGCATCACTTCTGGACCGGCTCTCCGATCCGAACGCATGGGAGTCCTTTTATGAATACAAAACGGGTCTGATTTCTCAGAAGTCCTTTTCTTCCGAACTCAGATCTTTCATTGACGAGAAAAGATATCTTCCCGTCTGCGACCTGATGCTCTCCGGAAAACAGTTCCCGCTCCCCAGAAAGTCCGTCATCAGCAAAATGGGCAAAAAGAAAAAGCGGACTGTCTACATTTATCCGGAAGACTGCGGCATCGTTCTGAAACTTCTGACACATCTGATGATCAGGAAATACGACGGCATCTTTTCCGGACATCTGTATTCTTTTCGTCCGAATCTGACTGCGAAAGACGCCGTATACCGGTTCTGTCGTAACGGAAACATATCCTCATTATATGCGTACAAGGCGGACATCCACGACTACTTCAACTCTATCCCCGTCGGGAATTTTCTGCCTCTTCTGAAGGAAGCGCTTTCGGATGATCCCCGTCTGTACGCATTCCTGTCGTCTCTGCTGGAAGAGACGCGCGTTCTCGAAAATGGCAAGCCGGTCATTGAGCAGAAAGGCATCATGGCGGGAACGCCGCAGTCCGCTTTCTATGCAAACCTGTACCTGAGCGGTCTCGACCGGGAGATCGCGGACAGAAGCCGCCTGTATGCCCGTTATTCCGACGACATCATCGTTTTCACGGAGACTGAGGAAGAATGCCTTCAATGTGCCGAAATCGTCAGAAAAAACCTTGAGGACCGCTCGCTGGAGGTCAATCCTTCGAAAGAGTCTTTTTTCAGACCCGGAGACGGCATCGATTTTCTCGGATTCCGAATCGAAGGAAAAACAGTCGACATCTCCCCTGTTTCCGTATTGAAGATCAAGCAGAAAATGCGGAGAAAGCGGGACGCGCTGCAAAGGTGGCGGTTAAGGAACGGAGAAGACGGCGTCCGCGCCGCAAAAGCGTTCCTTCGCGTCTTCAACAGCAAACTGTTCGGAGCGGGGACGGACGGCGAAATTGACGACCACGATCTGACCTGGAGCGAATGGTACTTCCCTCTGATCACTACGGAAAAGAGCCTGCACGAGATCGACGCATACGCGCAGGACTGCATTCGTTATCTGATCTCCGGAACGCATACGAAAGCCAGATTCAACGTCAGATATCCGGACCTGAAGCGCATCGGCTACCGCAGCCTCGTCAACGCATATTATTCATACAGAAAGCAGCACACGTAAAGAAAAAGCAGGAAAACCGGCCGGTTAACCTGCTTTTCTATTGTCAAAAGACAGATCAGTGATTCATGAATCTGCGCAGATTGTTCACGCCGATGCGGATGCCTTTCAGCGGATCTTCCATTCCTTCGAATTCGATCATCAGGTATCCGTCGTATCCGGACCGTTTCAGGATATCCACGCACTGCTGGACCGGTACGTTTCCGTGACCGATGATCGATCCGCGCAGATAGTTGCCTCCGCGGGAGCGGAACCAGCCCTCCCCGGGATCGGGAAGCATACCGGAAAGCTTGTGAAAGTCTTTCGCGTGAACATGGATCGCGTACGGGGCGAGAAGACCGACGGCATAAGCGTGGTCCGCGTCGGAACAAGCGAAGTTGCCCATATCGACGAGGGCTCCGAAATTGTCGTTGCCGACGGCGTTGATCAGTTTTTCAACGCGTTCCGGGTCCTGTGCGAAAAAGCCGTGATTCTCGATGCATGTTTTCAGGCCGAGCGTTTTCGCATACTCGGTGACCCTGCGGTAGGAATCGGCAAGGATCGGAAGGACGGCGTCGAAGCTGCGTCCCGTCCTGACGGTGTTCGGATAGCCGGGCGTCGCGTCGTGCCGCATGCATTTCGCGCCGAGCGCGGCTGCGACGTCGGCGAGTTTTTTCACACGTTCGACTTCTTCATCCGCGTTTCTGTTCAAAAAATCCGAGCCGACGCAGAAGCAGCAGACTTCGATTCCGGCAGAACGGGCGTAATCGCCGTATTCTTTCGCTTTCAGGAGATATTCCTCCTGCGTCAGGCCTCCGCCGAACTCCACGAAGTCTACGCCTTCGCACCCGAATTCCTTTGCCTTGTCGATGCATCCCTTGATCCCAAGGGATGCATCGTCGGCATATTCATGAAAACTGTATAAACTGACGCCGATTTTCATTTCAGCAATGGATCAGCCGAGAACGATGACGGGAACTTTGGACCAGTCGTTCAGACCGATGATTCCGCCGCCGTCGCGGAGGTAGATGTTCATGAAGCTCTTGGTTGCGGTACCGGAGTTGATGGAAACGGAGACGCCGAGGTCTTCACCTTTCTTACCGCTGATCTTGTATTCGTCATTGCCGCATTCGGACCACGGAATGGCGACTTCATAAATGGTCAGCTGGTCTTCATCGCTGCGGATGACTTCATATTCGCCGCTGAAGGTGTCCGGAGTTCCCATCCATACGCAGTTCAGCTTTTCATCGGAATCGTTGACGCAGAAGCCGTACTGGCGAACGACGTTCGCGGCAACGGCAGCTTTGTCGACGATATTGTCCCAGTGCTCGGAAATATAATCACCCATCGGGCTTGTGGAAGTCACATTGACCTGAATGCACTCATAGTCATACATTTGTTTCGCATTGGACTCAGTGCAGGAGTTGAAGTGATAGGGAGAATCAACGACGACTGCGAGATAGAGATTGTTCGTGTCATAAGCCATATAGACTTTGGACGTGGAGTAGTAGTCGTTCTCCGGGAACTGCTCGTAGCTGCAGATAGTTTCGCTGGGTCCGATGGTCCAGACGGGTTTGCCCCACTCGGCTTCGGAAACGTCGCCGTCGATGACGATGTTCTTCGCAGCCTTGATCGTGGCGTCGACGTCATTTGTGCCGCGGAATCCGTGCGGATAGAATGCGTCGGTTTCGGAGGCATTGTTCAGAGCGGTGATATAGTCGGAGAAATGCTCGTGGACCGCGAGCAGGAAGCCGTCAGCGGGGATCTTGATGTCGCCGTTTGCTTTGCCGACTTCGTATGTCTTGGTCTTTTCGTAATGCCAGTTCTGATCGTTGTAATCGAACAGATAAACGGCATAGTCGTCATAACTTGCGTTCTTTGCTTTTATGGTCTTGCCGTAGTCGCGGTTGAATGCGATGACGGAGGCGACGTTGTCGACAGGCGCCTCGTTCAGACCGGTCAGTCGAACGGAAGTGGGCTGAGCTGAACGTACGTCGACGATGCCGCCTTTCGCAAGAGATTTGTTGGCGGGATCGCTCCAGGAAATGTACGGAGCGGAAGCGGTGGAAATGAAGTCGGCGATCTGAAGTTCGGTCGGATCGGGCTCTTCAGAAGGCTCTTCAGAAGGTTCTTCAGAGGGTTCTTCAGAGGGTTCTTCGGACGGCTCTTCGGAAGGCACTTCAGACGGTTCCTCGGAAGATTCGACCGGAGCGGGCTCTTCGGAGGACTCGACCGGAGCAGGTTCTTCGGACGATTCGGCCGGAGCCGGCTCCTGA
>CACZRJ010000023.1 GCA_902783535.1 uncultured Ruminococcus sp.
CTGCTCGCGAAAGCGGTTGCGGGAGAAGGCGGCGTGCCGTTCTATTCGATTTCCGGTTCGGACTTTGTCGAAATGTACGTCGGCGTCGGCGCATCGCGTGTCCGCGACTTATTTGAAACAGCGAAGAAGACCGCGCCCTGCATCATCTTCATTGATGAAATCGATGCGGTCGGCAGACACAGAGGATCCGGACTCGGCGGAAGCCATGACGAACGCGAGCAGACATTGAACCAGCTGCTTGTCGAGATGGACGGATTCGGTGTCAACGACGGCGTTATCGTTATCGCTGCGACAAACCGTCCCGATATCCTTGATCCGGCGCTTCTCAGACCGGGAAGATTTGACCGGCAGGTCACCGTAAACCGTCCGGACATCAAAGGACGCATTGGAATCCTTCAGGTCCATGCGAAGAACAAACCGCTCGGAAAAGACGTTGATTTCGATACCATTGCGAAATCGACCGCAGGTATGACAGGCGCGGATCTCTCAAATATACTGAACGAGGCGGCGCTTCTGGCAGCCCGGAAGAAGAAGTCGATCATCAATATGGAAGACATTGAGGAGGCCATCCTCAAAGAAATCGTCGGCCCGAAGAAAGGCTCCCTCGTCCTGAGCGAAAAGGAAAAGCGCAATACTGCTTATCACGAAGCCGGGCATGCGATCGTCGCTCACGAACTGCAGACGCAGGATCCCGTGCATCAGATCTCCATCATACCCAGCGGAGGTGCGCTCGGATATACGATCACGATCCCGACTGAAGACAAGATGAACGTCTTCCGCGACGAAATGTTCGAGGAAATCTGCATGCTGCTCGGAGGCCGTGCTTCTGAGGACATCATACTGAACGGAAACTTCTCCGCCGGCGCTTCCAGTGACATCGAGCGCGCGAGCAAAATCGCCAGAGATATGGTCATGAAGTACGGTATGAGCGATAAGCTCGGTCCGATTCAATACGGCAGCCAGGGAGATGAGGTCTTCCTCGGAAGAGATTTCGGAACGACCAAATCCTATTCGGAAGCAATTGCTTCCAGAATCGATAACGAAGTCTATGAAATCATCGAAAACGCATATGCGAAAGCTAAGGAGATCCTGAATCGCAATCGCAGCATTCTCGACTTCATTACCGAATACCTTCTCAAATACGAGACGATGGATGCCGAGCAGTTTAACCTTTGCTTCACAGAAGGCGTAACGGAAGAAATGCTTCTCGCAGAGCTGGAAAGGAAAAACTCCGAAAAGAAACTGCTCAAGCAGAAAGCCGAAGCCGAACAGCCGAGTGACAGCCAGAATCAGCAGGCGAATCCCGGCAAAAGCAATACCGACGTAGACTTCTCATGAATCCGGTGCAAAGGGCAATGATTTCCATTGCCCTTTCTCTGTAACATCTTATAACGATCTCAAGCAAAAGGAGGAGAACGGTTTTTCGTACATCAAAAACCGTTTGTCAATCTTTGATGGGTATGCAGGACAAAAAAGTTTCTCTTTTCAGCGAAAGAAGAGCAGGATCGGAGTATATGCTCGATGCTGACTCTGCCTGCGGCACGCCTCCGAAAAGGCATCGCAAGATATGGCTGCTGATCATTCTGATCTTATTGGCGGCAACGGTCATCTTTTTATCGATCGCAATGTCTTTCAACTTGTTTCAGCTTCGCGATTATGTTTTTTCCATGTTCAGAAAGGGCGAAGAAGCGTCAGGATCAGCTCAGAGCGCGATAGCGGACGATTCCATAGAAGAATCCTCTCAATGGGAGAACAGCAGTCTCGATACGGAAAGCCCTTCAAAAGAGCCTTCAGAGCCCTCAGAAACGTCGGAGCCGCCAGCTCCTACACACGGATGGGTGATAAACCAGATGGGCTACACCTATCTCTACGAGGGCTACGGAATTGAACAGTTCAATTTCACCGAGTCCACTTTAAAGCTGTTCGTAGATCAAATGAAACAGTTAGACGGCAAAATAAAAACGACCTCGCATATTTTCTGCATGCCGATACCGACAAGAATATCGTATTTCCAAAGCGAGATCCCGGTTCAGGTCAGAAGGGAAGACAATTTCTTCAATTCGTCTCAGGAAGACTATCTGAACGCTCTGAAAAATGAACTTCCGGACAGGATGAAACTGATCAAATTGAACGACGTGTTTCAGTTTGCGTATGAGCAGGGAAACGACCCTTATTTCAAATCCGATAAAAACTGGACGGCTGATGCTGCATATCTTGCTTATACGCAGTATTGCGAGATGAGGAAGTTCACTCCGGTACCGATCGAAGAGTACAAGCAGGTCGTTAAAGAAGGATTCCTGGGCTCGTTCTATTTTGCAACAAACAGTGATACGATGCAGAATAATCCGGAAAAGTTCATTTATTACCAAAGCGAGCAGACCTCAAAATGCACCAATACGGTTTATCAGAGAGGACTGACCTTTAAGAATTTCTGTTTGGCCGACAACCTTGTAAGTGACGTAAACGACTCTTACATGACTTATCTGGGAACCTCAAGGGCACACTTCAATATCAAAACAGAAGCAGGAACAGGCAACAGAATGCTGATCATCGGGGACCAGAGCGCTGCAGCAATGATACCCTTCCTGATCAATCACTTTAACGAGATCGATTATTACGACATAGACTCGGGGACAGGCTCCATCGAGGACATACTGAGTCAACACAGATATAACGATATTCTTGTATGTGCGTACATGACAAACACGGTAAAAGGTGAGTTCCCAGGGTACATGTCGTCCTTGTTAGGAATGACAACCCCAGAAGAGTGACACGAATCCGCTACCGAGAATCAATGCATCATGTTGCGAGGAGAAGAAAAATGGAAAAGACACTGATATCAGGATACATCTCGCTCAAGAGCATACTTGAAGCAAAAAGCAGGGAAGTCTATGAAGTCGTATTAGACAAGGATCGCTACGATAAAGTCCAGGCATCGAACTTTCACGTCAATGAAAAAAGACAGTATGAAAGGATTCAGAATAGCGGAGTCAGCATAAGATTCGTATCCGAAGAATAGTTCAACAATCTGGGGGTCGGAACGACCTCTGGCGGAATCGCTGCTTGCGTTGGAGAAAGGCGATTCAGGAATCTCGACCGGGAACTGAATGAATCAAACAAGTACTATACCATACTGGACGGAATTGAAGACCCCTTCAACTACGGCTACGCTATCAGATCCTTATATGCTTCAGGAGTAGACGTGCTGATTATCCCGAAAAGGAACTTCTTCAATGCCTCGGAAATCATTGTGAGAGCATCTGCAGGCGCATCCGAACTCATAAAGTGCTGCGTCGCGGACAGTCTTGAAGACGCATGCCGAAAAATGAAGGACAAGGGCATATCTCTGATCGCAACGGCAAAAACAGAAGAAGCAAAGGACATCACTAGAATAATGATCAGGGCGCCGCTATGCATCATTTACGGTGGAGAGAGGAGGGGAATCTCCGCGGGCGTTTTAAGTCTCTGCGACCAAACTGCAAAGATCAAATACCCAAGAAATTGCCATTATTCTCTGCCCGCAGTCAGTGCCGTATCTATCATTTCATTTGAGATAGGGAACAAGCTTTCTGGCAACAGGCCGAAAAAGAAATAATTAAGCAAAAAAAGACGATAAGAGGATGGAAAATGCACCATTCCTCTTTTCTTTTTTGCATCTATTTGTCAAGTTGCACAAACAATATATAGTTTGTGTAGAGTGAAATCAATACTGTAAGTTGTGTAAATTGGCCTTGGTTTCGTAAGTAGACATAATGTAGTTTACATAATCAATATCAATATTTTTGCAAATCCACCAAACTTTCAAAAATCACTTAAAACATATTGTAAATTCACAGAAAAAGAAGTATATTGGAAAATAAGAAAAAAGTGACGC
>CACZRJ010000024.1 GCA_902783535.1 uncultured Ruminococcus sp.
CTGAGCAATCAGATGTGTTCCTACTACTTCTGACATATTCCCTCCTTTCAGGTGTCCGGACAGTCATCCGGTACGTACGACATGCGTTTCATACCTGATCAGCAGCTGAGCCCGGCTTCAGCGGCTCGGGCCTTTCACAGGTGGTCCGCATTTTATAAAAATGTTCCGAATCGGCGCAGGAGACGATCGCCTGAAGCGCCTCAGTGACGTGAAGAACCAGTTTTCCGTTCGCCCTGTTTTCCGTGCCGTTTTCGATCGCTTCCGCCAGATCCAGAACGCCGATGCCTCTCGAATAATCCTTCTGACGGATGAAAAGCTCGGGCAGCTCATACATCCTGTCCTCACGGGCGTGTGCCTCGGGCGTGTCCTGGTAAATCGGGCTGAGACACTGCTCGAAACGGAATATCTTCGGAGTGCCTCCGCCGTAATTCGGATCAGGATAGGAGAGCGTGCCCCGGTCGCCGTAAATTTCGAGCATGGGGAGATTGGATTTTCCCACGTCAAAGCTGATGTTGAGATTGGCGACGGCTCCGCTTTTAAATTTCAGGATACAGGTGTAATGTGTCGGTATTCCGGCCTCGAAGTTTTCGCCGGCGTTTGCGCCTCGATAGATGTGCCGAACCGGAGAAGGACTTGCCGAAAGAGAGGCTATGGATTCCAGAGGACCGAGCAGTACGATGAGAGCGGAAATGTAATACGGTCCCATATCGTAGACCGGGCCGCTTCTTTTCCCGTAAAAATGAACCGGATTGGGATGCCAGGTCTCATGGCCGGCGCGGACCATATTCGCGGTCGCGAAGAAGGGCTTTCCGATCAGCCCGGCATCGAGATAGTACCGGAGGCTCTGGATTCCCGACCCAAGAAAGGTGTCCGGCGCGCTCCCGATACGGACTCCGTATTCCTCGGCCAGCTTCAGTACCTGTTCAGCCTCTTCGACGGTTTCCGCAAAAGGTTTCTCGCTGAAAAGATGCTTTCCGGAGCGGATGATCCGGCTGTTCAGCTCGACATGCATGCCGGGGGGAGTCAGATTGATCACGATATCGATCTCCGGATCCGCAAGAAGCTCGTCGGTGGTATACGCTTTGCGGATCCCGAATTCCTCGGCAAGCTTCTCCGCCCTGACGGCGTCAATATCCGCGCAGGCAGCCAGATCCAGTTTTCGCGAGTAGAACGCCTGTATGTCCGCCGCGTATGTGCGGCTGATAACTCCTGAACCAAGAATCCCGACCCGGTATTTCCGCATAAAGACCTCACTTCCGTGCGCGGTGCCGCATCTCTTGCGCGAGGAACACGCGCGTTTATATTTAGACGTGCCCGCGGTGACGTGCCCGCGGTGCGCGCCCCTTCAGACATGTATTCATTGTATTTTTTTCCGTACAACGATGTTCTTCATATCGTCCTTAATACATGCGCGGATTTTGCGATATTTTTCGGAAAGAACGATGAGATATTGGCAGTCGGGCGAAACTGTGAACCCGGAGCGTTTTGGTTAGAATTCAGCAATAAAACCGCATTTTGTGGTTTCTTTTATTGCAAGATGCTGATATATTATCAATAACTTGATATGAATGACTGACAAAAATGTGTGATAATTGTGATCAGTTTTCTCATTCAGGGGGAATTTATTCAGTGGCAAAAAACAGCTATTTCGAGAACCTGACGTTTCAGGACGGGAAAAAGATCAACGTATCCGAACGGATCGACTCTGATTTCATCGATATACTGCACTGGCATCCGTACGCGGAGATTCTGATCAGCCTGTGTGACGGTAACGAAGTCAACGTCAACTTCGTGAATTACCGGCTGAAAACAAATGACATCATTTTTGCCGGGCCGGGGAGCCTTCATTCTGTACATTACGTGACGGAGCAGTCATTTCTTGTTATCCAATTTCCACCTGAACTCCTGACGGTACTGAACGAGTTCAAACCGGTACTGTCGGTTCTTTCCGCGAATCCGCTGATTTCCTACGATCCGGGATCGGCTGATCATAACGAGATCATCTGTTTCCTCAGCAGAATCAGAAAGGTGTATCAATCGGAAGACACGTTCAGGGAAGCACATATTTATACATGCCTGCTTTCTATTTTCGCCCGCGTCGGAGAGATTCTGAGTACGGCGTACGGAGCCGGGATGAGGGAAGGGGAGAGAACGGATTCGAAGAACACGAGTCTGATCGCCGAAGCCTGCCTTTATATCTCCGAAAACTGCAGCCGCCAGCTGACGCTGGACGAAGTATCACATTACATCGGCATGAGTAAATCTCATTTTTCTCATCTCTTCCGAAGCTATACCAATATGACCTTCGTGGAATTTCTGACCGCGGAGCGGATCCGGCGGGCCGAAGGGTTTTTCGCGGATTCAGGCATGCGCGTCGTGGACATCGCTTTTGAATCAGGGTTTTCGAGCATTTCCTCCTTCAACCGGTCCTTCCGAAGAATCAAAGGCTGCTCTCCGACGGAATTCCGGCGGACACGGGTTGACTGAAAACAGTTTTCTTTTGGCGTGACGGATGATATAATCATATCCGGGAAGAATCTATCGTTCCCCGCCAGATTTGATAATTGCATACAGCAGTGCAGATAACGGTTACTTCTCGTCTTAGAGAGGTGGCGGAACTGGCAGACGCGCAGGATTGATAATCCTGTGGTTATCCTTCGGGATGACCGTGAAGGTTCGAATCCTTCCCTATGTGTCCGTTGTCGACGATTCTCTGTATGTCGTTATGGCAGACGCAGGTACAAGCGTCCTGCGC
>CACZRJ010000025.1 GCA_902783535.1 uncultured Ruminococcus sp.
CCCGTTCCGACGAATTTGATCGGTTTGCCGGTGACGTAGCGCACGGACAGCGCGGCGCCGCCGCGCGTGTCGCCGTCGAGTTTCGTCAGGATCACGCCGGTGATGTCGAGCGCCTCGTTGAAGTGCTCTGCGACGTTGACGGCGTCCTGGCCCGTCATCGCGTCGACCACGAGAAGGATCTCGGTCGGGTTCACGGTCTCGCGGATCCGTTTGAGTTCCTCCATCATGTCGTCGTCGATGTGCAGACGGCCGGCCGTATCCAGAAAGACCATGTCGTGGCCGTACTTGACCGCGTATTTCATGGCTTCCTTCGCCGTTTCCACAGGGTCCTGCGTCCCGCGTTCGAACACGGGCACGCCGGCCTGTTCCGCGACGATCTGCAGCTGCCGGATGGCGGCCGGACGGTAGATGTCGCAGGCGACGACGAGCGGATTCTTTCCCTGCTTTTTGTACATGCGCGCGAGTTTCGCCGTATGCGTCGTTTTACCGGAACCCTGCAGACCGCACATCAGGACGACCGTAGGGGGCTTCGGCGAAATGGTCAGCTTGCTGTTGACGCCTCCCATGAGTTCCGTCAGCTCTTCATTGACGATCTTTACGATCTGCTGACCGGGAAGCAGGCTTTCCAGAACTTCGGAGCCGACCGCGCGTTCGGAAACGCGGGCGACGAACGCCTTGACGACCTTGAAGTTGACGTCCGCTTCCAGAAGCGCGAACTTGATCTCCCGCATCCCGGCCTTGACGTCGGCTTCGGTCAACTTTCCCTTGTTCCGCAGCCGCTTGAATGCCTCGGACAGTTTGTCCGCGAGGCTGGAAAACATCGCCATGTCAATCTCCTTCCGTTTCTCCGAGGATCGTCTCCGTGATCGCGTCTGCCAGACGTCCGACCTTCTCCGGATCGGACGAAGACGATTTCAGTTCGCCCGCCAGTCCGAGGACCGCGCGGCTTTTCTCCGCGAACCGGAGTTTCTCCTCCAGCAGCAGGAGATCTCCTTCTCCCCTGCGGATCGCGTCCAGGACGCCCTGGCGCGTGATGCCGCAGTTCTCGGCGATCTCGCTCAGCGAGAGGTCTTCCTCGTAATACAGTTCGAGCACGTCTTTGCACCGCCCGGAAAGCGCCGGCCCGTAATGGTCCAGCAGTTCGCAGTACAGTTCGCGCTTTTGCGCGGCATCGGCACGGGTCATCGACCGGTTCACCTCCGGGAGCAAGACTGTAAAGTCATTTGCTTTACAGCGACATTATACACGGTTTTTTTCTTCTGTCAACCTTTTTTTAAAAAACTTTTTTGAAATGCTTGCCTTCCCGTTTCCGATTCTGTATAATCCAAGGAGAACAGACATGGAAAGGAGGGTCTTTTATGCCGCACCGGGATCAGAACAGCGCGCCTGAAGCGAAAAAGAATACCGGGCGTTCCGGCGCCGCCGGAAAAGGAAAAGCAAATCCGGAAAAGCAGAAGAGCCGCCTTTCCCCAAAGGAAAAACGCGGCATCGAAACGCTGCTCGTCATCGTCGTCCTGTCCCTCGCGCTCTACGTCGTGATCATGCTCGTCCTGGGACTGTTCATCTGGTACTATTTCGCCACGCCGGCGACGAGCGCGTCCCTCTATTCCATCACGGCCGTCGACGCGGAAACGGAAACGAGACTTTTCTCCTACTCCGCCGGAAGGGCAAACAACAGCTACGGTCTCTACCTTTCATACAAGGACCTCGCCAATTACTGCGACTTCGGCATTGCCGGGGACGACAGCCAGGTGACCATTTTCTTCTCCGAAAAGGACAGCATCGTCTGCTACAAGAACTCCTCCCTGCTCTCCGTCAACGGCAATACGGTCCGCATATCCGCCCCCGTTCTTTTCGAGGAGGACGACTATCTGCTTCCGGTCAGCCTGTTCGAGAGTTATCTGACCGGCGTGGAAGTCACCTACGACACGGCGAACAAAGTCTGCAGGATCGCCATCCCGGAAAATCCCGTTTTCCGGCTGACCATGGACCGTCCGGCCGCCATGGAGCAGTGCAACGAATACGATCTCAGGACGGTCGCCGGCGACGACATGTCCGG
>CACZRJ010000026.1 GCA_902783535.1 uncultured Ruminococcus sp.
AGCGTTGCCCGGATCTCCGAGCTGGAGAAGACCTGCTACGTCTGCGACAGGCTGGATGAAAAATTCACGCGCGTCCTGACCAATACGGCCGACATGTACGCGGAAGAATCCGAATTCAGAAAGAAATTCCGCGAACAGACCTTCTTCTGTCTGCCGCACTACCGGCGGTTTCTGGAAACGGCCATCAAATGTCTGAGCAGAAAGGAATATGTTCCGCTGGCGGAGGACGCCGTCAAAATCGAAAGCGCCGCGCTGGACAAATTGAAGAACGACATCTCCTGGTTCTGCAAGAAATTCGACTTCAACTACGAAAAAGAACCCTGGTACGACTCAAAAGACGCCGTGGAGCGTACGATCCGGTTCCTCTCCGGAAATGTGGAGCTCAACACGAAATAGCATGGCAGCAGAAATGCCGGCGCACCCGAGCGGTGTTCCGGCATTCTTTGTTTTTCGTTACGGCAGTCAGCGCACCTCGTACAGGAACCGCACGGCGTCCGCGACCCACGCGGAGGAGGGATGCTCCTCTCCGTAAGGATGCGCCTCGGTCACCTGATCGCCCAGGCAGAGTCCGTGGTGTCCGTATGGCCAGACATGCAGCTCGAACGGAATGCATTTTTCCGCAAGCGCAAGAGAAAACTCCAGCGTTGCACGAACAGGAACGGCCTCGTCTTCGGAAGTGGACCACAGGTAGGCCGGCGGCGTCTGCGCATCCACGTTTCCGACGGGATCGAACCGCTTCCGTTCTTCCGGGTCCGATTCCCGGCTTCCAAGAAGATTTCTGATCGTGATCTCGTTCGTCGGTTTTTCGCCCTTCAGCACGGCATAGCTCAGGATGACCTTGTCCGGTCTGCTGAGCCTCGGCCGGTCTCCGACCAATCCCGCTGCGACAGGCTTGTTCCACAGCGTCGCGGTGCATCCGCACAGATGCCCGCCCGCGGAAAAACCGCACGCCGAAATATTGTCGGGATCGATCCCGAATTCTTCTGCGTTCGTTCTCACGAAACGGATCGCCGCGAACGCTTCCGCCATCGGCTTGTCGTAAAGGATGTCCGTTTCCGGCGCGCAGGTATAATAGAGGACAAACGAGGGAATGCCGGCAGCCGCGAACCGCAGCGCGATCGGTTCTCCTTCCCCTTCATAAGTCGATTCATAGCCGCCGCCCGGGAAAATGACAAGCGCCGGCCGCTTCCCGCGATAATAACTCCGCTCGGTCGCATCCGGCAGATAGCAGTCGAGCCTCCGCCCGAGAATCGTTTCAGAAAAGACGCGCATGGCACGATACCCCTTTCATTCGCCGTCTGAAGCAGACAGCATTTTTTTCATCCGCAGCGCGGCGTTATAGAGTTCTTTTTTTGTGTAAGGACAATCCGGATCATCCGCGAGGGAGGCAACAGCCTCGCGCAGCGAGCAGCCGTTCGCGGCCGCACGGTCTGCGATCCAGCCCTCCGGAGCGAAAGACTTATCCCCGCTGTCCTCCGACGATTCCGGAACATCGACCAGGAGAACATACTCCCCCTTCCCGGCATTTGGGTTCGACTCCAGTTCGGCGGAAACTTCCGCAGGCGTTCCGCGATAGATCCGCTCGAATTTCTTTGTCATGTCGTTGCACAGGCAAACACGTGCCGACGGTAGTTCCTCCGTCAGGACCTCCATCGTCCGTCTGATCCGGTTCGGCGACTCATAATAAACGGATAACGGAGACCCGCAGCCCTTTACGGACTCAGAGAACACCCTCCGGATCTCCCCTGTCGATCTTGGGAGAAAACCGCGAAAAACGAATGACAGCGCATTGAATCCGGAGACCGCGATCGCCGCCGCCGCGGCGCAGCAGCCCGGAACGGGAGAAACCCTTATCCCGGCTTCCGTAGCTTCTCTGACCAGAATGAATCCGGGGTCGGAAATGCACGGCGTTCCGGCGTCCGTCACCAGAGCGGCGGATGAACCCGACAGGATTTCAGACACGATTCTGCCGGCGCTCTCTTTCTCATTGAATTTGTGATTCGGTATCATTCTGACGCCTTCGATCCCGAAATGCTGAAGCAGCATGGCCGCAGTCCTCGTATCTTCCGCGGCGATCATGTCCACCGTCGAAAGGACCTCTACGGCGCGCGGCGTCATATCGCCGAGATTGCCGATCGGCGTGGAAACGACATAAAGGATTCCGGGGCCGGCGTCCACTGTTCTTTCCTCCATCTCAGTACAATTCATCCTGGACCGGCGGGCACATGTCTTCGAGAACCGCCAGAGTGTAGGTCCACGTTCTTTGCACCGATTCAACGGACAGTTTCTCTCCGAACGTATGAATGCCCTGCATGTCCGGACCGTAGGAAACGGCGTCGAGCCCTTTCAGCGCATCCGAAAACAGGCCGCACTCCAGTCCGGCGTGTATGGCTTCGGTTTTCATCGGCTTTCCGAAAAGCTCCTCATAAACGCGGACCATGCGTTCCTGCAGCGGGGATTTCTTTCTGAATTCCCAGGCCGGATACTCGCCGTCGACTTCGAGTGATCCGCCGAATTTGCGCGCGACTTTTTCCAGTTCGGAATTCAGTTTTTCCTTTTCCCTGTTGACGGAACTGCGGACCGAATATTCCATGACGACGTTATTCTCTTCCGTACGGATGATCCCGATATTCAGCGAGGTCTGGACGAGACCCTTGATGTCCTTGCTCCACGCCTGCACGCCGTAGGGCGCGGAAGTCAGAAGCGCTCCGAGATCCAGGTCCGCAGGCGGCGCTTCCCTTCCGGTCCGCTCCGCGTCCACCCGGATGCTTTCGTTCGGATAGTCTTTCCGGAAAACCGTTTCCATTTTTTTCGCATGCTCTCCGGCCGTTTCCCCGCAGACCTCGAGGACGCACTCCGTCATGATGGCATTGTCGGCCTCCCCTCCTCTGACGGAAACAAGAGACAGCCCGCTGCCGTTCAGATATCTCCCCGCGAGAACGGCCGCATTCGCTCTGCCCTTGTGGATCTCCGCGCCGGAATGGCCGCCGAGCAGTCCGTGGATCCGGATCTCCCAGACGGGCTTCTTTTCCGCCGGGCGGCGAAAAGGCACAGTCAGCCGGGAATGAGATCCGCCCGCGCAGGAAACGGTCAGGATCCCTTCGGATTCCGAATCGAGGTTCAGCATGACGCGATGATCCAGCTGTTGCATGTCCAGCTGCTTTGCGCCGATCATTCCGATCTCTTCGTCGGAAGTGAAGACCGCCTCGATGGCCGGATGACGAATATTGTCGGATTCCAGTATCGCGAGCATCATGGCGACAGCAATCCCGTCGTCGCCTCCGAGTGTCGTTCCGTCGGCATAGACGATCTGTCCGTCGGTCTTCAGGTCCAGTCCGTCCGTCAGAAAGTCATGATTCGAATCCGGCGTTTTCGCGCAGACCATGTCCGTATGCCCCTGGAGAATGACCCCGTCCGCGCCGCTGCAACCGGGCGTCGCGTCCTTTCTGATGATGACGTTGTTCGCTTTGTCCCGGTAGAAGGACAGCCCGTGCATCTTTGCAAAAAAGCACAGATAGTTGGCGATCTTTCCCGTGTTGCCTGATCCTCTCGGAATTGCGGAGATGGATTCAAAATAATACCATACCCGTTCCGGGAGCAATTCGTCCAAAATACGCGCCATTTCGTTTTTTCCTCTCTCTTTCCGGCCTCAGACCGCAGCCGCGGCCGACCGATTTGTAGTTTTCGACTCCGTCAACCCTGTATGCGCAATCCTTTCGGATAGTGATTTTTCGCCTGTCCTCCAACGACTTTCATTCCTCCGACAGGGACGCCCAGCACGCTGACTGCGCCCCAGCCGTCCGGCAGAGCACAGGGGAATTCACTTCCGCGGAGGTATGCGTCGAGCAGCGGACTGTCCGGATCGGTCTCGAGTCTGTTCAAAAACATTTCGCCGTATGCCTTGAACATCGCATGGTGCGGGATCAGCCGCCCTTTCTGCACCAGGCCGACGTTGACGCCCGGCGCATAAACATTGGTCCCGGGAACGGGAAAGTCCGCTGCGATCAGATGCCCGCCGTATGCGCACAGGGGCAGGCGTTCGAATCCTTCCACCGTATTCTCGAGAAATGAAACCGCCGCGTCCATTTCGGCCCGGCCGATCATTCCGCGCGCGTCTCTGAATGCGGGTTCTCCGCGCTTTCCGCCTTCCGATTTCCTGAACAGCGCCATAAACTGGCCTTCGCCGAGGTTCATAAACGGGTAAACGCGTCTGCATTCCGGCATATCGATCCCGGGGCAGGTCATTTCATTCAGCCAGTCCGGAAACGGCTGTAACGTCAGCGAAGGATATTCGGAAAGCGCCCACCTGACGATCTCTTCGTCCTCTTCCGGGGAAAACGTACACGTGGAATAAAGCAGGAAACCTTCCGGCGCCAGCATCTTCACCGCCTCGGAAAGAAGGCTTCGCTGCCGCTCGGCGCAGTATGCGGGAAGTTTTTCGTTCCATTCCCCGACCGATTCGGGATATTTCCGGAACATGCCCTCTCCGGAACATGGCGCATCGACCAGAACGAAATCGAAAAAGGACGGAAACCATGCGGACATGCGTTTCGCATCCGCGTTTGTGATCAGCGTATGGACCGCTCCGATGCGTTCGAGGTTTCCCGCGAGCGTTTTGCATCTCGCAGGCATGATCTCGTTGGAGACAAGAAACCCGTCTTTGCCGATCCTGTCCCGAATCTGCGCGCTTTTCCCTCCGGGCGAAGCGCACAGGTCCAGGCAATTCATCCCTTTCCGAAGCGGAGACGCGGCGACCGGAAGCATCGCCGAGGGGTCCTGAACATAATACGCGCCTGCGAAATGAAGCGGATGATTGCCCGGCTTTTCCGAAAAGCAGCGGTATCCGTTCTCCATTCCGGGGATCCGTTCCAGCTCCAGTTCCTTTCTTGCAAGCAGATGTTCCGGGGCCATTCTTTCGCGCTGAAGCCAGATCGCTTTTTCCGGAAACAGATCCATCGATTCCGCATATCGTTCGAAATCATTTCCGAGCAGACGCTTCATCCGGTTCAGAAACGGTTCCGGAAGACTGACGCGCACTTTACTTCTCCCCTTCGGAGCCGTCGCTCCGCTTTTTCACATATCCGCGTATGGTCACGGTCTCGTTTGCCGGAATCGATTTCGTCACCCAGGCGTTTCCTCCGATGACGCAGTTGTCGCCGATCACCGTCTCCCCGCCGAGAATGGTGGCGCCCGCGTAAATAACGACGCCGTTTCCGATGTCGGGATGCCGTTTGATCCCTTTGACCGGGTGCCCGTCTGCTCCAAGCTTGAAACTTTTAGCGCCGAGCGTCACATGCTGATAGATTTTGACATGCTCCCCGATGGTCGCCGTTTCGCCGATGACGACCCCTGTTCCGTGGTCGATGAAGAAATAACGCCCGATCTCTGCGCCGGGATGAATGTCGATCCCCGTCTGCCGGTGGGCATACTCCGACATCATGCGCGGAATGATCGGGACCTTTTGCAGATACAGCAGATGCGCGATCCGGTAAATGCATGTCGCATAGAAACCCGGATA
>CACZRJ010000027.1 GCA_902783535.1 uncultured Ruminococcus sp.
CGGCTTGTCGATGAAAACGGGGACGCCGGCTTTCAGGAAAGGCGACGCCAGCTCAATATGGCGGTCCCAGTTGCAGCTCTGGATGAACGCGAGGTCGACGTTTTTCGCCATCTCGTCCAGCGAACGGTAGCGCGCTTCCAGTCCGTAGTTTTTTATGAACGTGTCAACTTCCTCGTCTGTCCGGAATCCGTCGTTGTAAATCGCCGTATAGCGCGCGACGTTTCCCTGCCTGAACAGATCGGCGAACGCGGGAGCGTGCGAAGTGTCGATATTGACCGTGCCGATGCGAAACATACAAATCATCCTCTTTTCCTGGATTTTCTTCCTTCTTTTCGGAGCATAGCACAGCGGGAGGAAAAAAGCAATAGCGGAAGTTGTCCGAAAGACATGAAAAAAAACGCTTTTCCGGCGGTCGGCGGGCTGCGGTTACGGTTGACATTGACCGGAATGATGTGATATAATCTAACTGAGATAATATTGAAAGGAAAAACCCGGTTCATGAGGGACAACAAGGAATATCTCGGAGGACTGCTGTCGGCTTTTCTGAGTGAAAAGGGACTGACGCTTTCTCCGGAAGAGGCGGCTGCGCTTTTCGAAAAGCCGGCCGACTCAAAAATGGGAGATCTTGCGCTGCCGTGCTTCCGGCTCGCGAAGATGCTCCGCGCGGCTCCTCCGGTCATCGCCGCCGGTCTGGCGGAAAAATTCAAAGGGGCGGAGGGCATCAAAAAGGCGGAAGCCGTAAACGGATATCTGAATTTCTTCTTTGACGCTGCGAATTCCATGGCGATCGTGCAGTACATTCTCGATCATCCGTCGTTCGGATCGTCCGACGAAGGGAAAGGGAAAGTCATCTGTCTGGATTTCTCTTCTCCGAACATTGCGAAACGTTTCCATCTCGGCCACCTCGGAACCACCGTGATCGGAAATTCCCTGCGGAACATTTTCCGGTTCATGGGTTATGAGACGGTCGCGATCAACTATCTCGGAGACTGGGGCACCCAGTTCGGGAAACTGATCTATGCGTACCTTCACTGGTCTTCGAAGGAAGCCGTGGAGCAGAAAGGCATCGACGAACTCGCGCGCATCTACGTGAAGTTCAGCGAGGAGGCGGAGAAGGACGACGGGCTGAATCAGGAAGCCAGAAACGCGTTTCACCGGCTCGAGGAAGGGGACCCCGAATATCTGGAGATCTGGAAATACTTCAAGGAGATCTCCCTGCGGGAATATCAGAAGACCTACAGCCTTCTCGGGATCACGTTCGATTCGTACAACGGGGAATCTTTCTATACGGACAAGATGCCCGCGGCCGTCGAGGAAATGCGCGAGAAGAACCTTCTCGAACTGGACGACGGCGCTTCGGTCGTCCGGCTGGACGAGGAAAAAATGCCGCCCTGCCTGATCCTGAAGCGGGACGGGTCGACGCTGTACCCGACGCGCGACATCGCTGCCGCGCTCTGGAGAAAAAAGGAATACAACTTCGACAAGTGCATTTACGTGACGAGCGCGGGACAAAGCCTGCATTTCGCGCAGTGGTTCAAAGTCCTGGAAAAAATGGGATACGCCTGGGCGAAGGACGGCCTCGTGCACGTTCCGTACGGTACGATGAGCGTGAACGGAGAGAAACTCGCCTCGCGGACCGGAAACGTCGTTCTGCTGGACGATCTGCTTGCGGAAGCCGTCCGGAAATGCGAAAAAGTCATCGACGAAAAGCACGCGGATCTGCAGGACCGCCACGAGGTCGCGGAAGCGGTCGGCGTGGGCGCGGTCGTCTTCAACGCACTGGCCAACAGCAGGATCAAGGACAGCGATTTCGTCTGGGAGGAGGCGCTGTCGTTCGAAGGAAATTCCGGACCCTACGTGCAGTACACGTACGCGAGAACATCCAGCCTGCTCCGCAAGGCCGGAGACCGGTGCGGGCTGAACGAGGAATACAAGCCGAACGAAGAGGAAACATTGCTTTCGAACAAGCTGGCGGAATTCCCGGAAACCGTCCGCAGAGCGATGAAAGATTACGAACCGAGCCTCATTTCCAGATATTTGCTCGCGGTTTGCGCGCTGTACAACCAGTTCTATCACAACTGCAGGATCCTGAATGCCGAAGAAGAGGCCAGAGAATACAGGCTCCGGCTGTCCGCGGCGACGAGAACGGTCATCGGCAACGGGCTCGACCTGCTCGGCATCCGCAGAACGGAAGAGATTTGACCTCAGGGACGAATGTTTGAAAGGAGATACAAGAGATGTCAGGACATTCCAAATGGAAGAATATCATGCATAAAAAGGAGAAGACGGACGCCGCGCGTGCGAAGGTCTTCACAAAAGTCGGGAAGGAGATCGCCATGGCGGTCCGCGACGGCGGCCCGGACCCGGTCGCAAACGGGAAACTGCGCGACCTGATCACCAAGGCGAAAAGCCTGAACGTCCCGAATGACAACATCAAGAGGATCATCGAGAAAGCGTCCGACTCCGGGGCGGCTTCCTATGAGATCGTGACATATGAAGGATACGGCCCGGGCGGCGTCGCCGTCATCGTGGAGACCGCCACGGACAACCGGAACCGCACGGCGCCGATGGTCCGGCACGCGTTTTCCAAATACGGCGGATCCCTCGGAACGACGGGATGCGTTTCCTTCCTGTTCCAGGACAAGGGCGTGATCGTCGTGGACAACGAGGACGGCGACATCGACGAGGAGACGATCATGGACGAGGCGCTGGAAGCCGGCGCCGGAGACTTCTCGGCCGAGGAGGGCGTTTTCGAGATCTATACGGATCCGGCCGACTTTGCGGCCGTTTGCGACGCGCTTGCCGAGAAAGGATATAAGTTCGTTTCCGCCGATCTGGCCAAGGTTCCGGTGACGACGGTGGAACTGGCCGATCCGGATCAGCAGGAACAGATGCAGAAAATGCTCGATCTGCTGGAAGAAGACGACGACGTTCAGAACGTCTGGCACAACTGGGACGACTGACCGGCATGACCGATTACGAACGGATCCGGTCGGAGATCTCGCTGTCGGACAAGAGGATGAAGCATACCGAGGGCGTGATCAAGGCTGCCGAGGCGCTTGCCGGAAGGCATTTCCCGTTTCTTTCGTCGGAGGACGTCCGGGTCGCAGCGCTCATGCACGACTTCACCAAGGAGTACACGCTCGAACAGCACAGGGAGATCTGCCTGCGCTGGGGGATCCCGATGACGCCGGAGGACATCGAAAAGCCGAAACTGCTGCACGCCAGAACGGCTGCGGCGATCGCCGAGCACACGTACGGGCTGAATCCGGAGATCTGCTCCGCGGTCCGCTGGCATACCACGGGAAGACCTGCCATGCAGCCGATGGAGATCGTCATATACTTTGCGGATTACATTGAGGAAAACCGCGTTTATCCCGCATGCGTCAAACTGAGAGAGTTTTACGAAAAGCAGCTGGGGAAGCGGAAGGATCCGTCCGACGCGCTTCTTCGCGCCGTCGCCAAATCATTCGACATCACGCTTCAGGACCTGATCGAAAACAAGGAACTGATCGATCAGACCACCGTTGAAGCACGGAATTACTACCGCAGATTGATTGCGGAAGGGGGACTGCTGACATAATGGAGAACAAGGAACAGGCCGCATTCGCGGAACGGCTCGCCGGGATCGCGGCGGAAGCTCTGGAAGACAAAAAAGGGATCGACGTCCGCGTGATTCCCGTTGCCGAGCAGACGGTGCTCGCCGATTATTTCGTCGTAGCGACCGGAAGCTCCAACACCCATGTGCACGCACTGGCGGACCAGGTGGAATTCCGCGTCAAGGAAGCACTGGATCTTTCGCCGAATCACATCGAGGGCTACCGAAACAACATCTGGCAGCTCATGGATTACGGTTCCGTCATCGTTCATATTTTCACTCCCGAAGGCAGGGATTACTACAACCTGGAGCGCCTCTGGGCGCAGTGAGCCGTTTGGGAAAGCAGAAGAGAGAAAGGCGTTTGCGTTATGATACACGACTTTAAAAACATAGAACCGAAATGGCAGAAAGCGTGGGAGGACGCGCATCTTTTCGAGGCCTCCGACGCGGACGGCCGCCCGAAATTCTACGGACTTGTGGAATTTCCATATCCGAGCGGGCACGGCATGCACGTCGGGCACATCAAGGCCTATTCCGGTCTTGAGGTCGTATCCAGAAAGCGCAGGATGCAGGGATACAACGTGCTGTTTCCGATCGGCTTCGACGCCTTCGGACTTCCGACGGAGAATTCCGCGATCAAGTTCGGCGTCCATCCGCGTCAGCTGACGGACGAAAACATCAAGAAATTCACCGGACAGTTGAAGCGGGTCGGCTTTTCCTTCGACTGGTCGAGAGTCATCGACACGACGGACGAATCCTATTACCGCTGGACGCAGTGGATCTTCCTGAAAATGTTCGAAAAGGGACTCGCCTTCCGCGACAAGACGCTCGTCAACTACTGTCCGAAATGCAGAGTCGTCCTATCGAATGAGGATTCGCAGGGCGGGAAATGCGATCTTTGCGGGAGCGAGGTCGTCCAGAAGTCGAAGGACGTCTGGTATCTCCGCATCACCGAGTATGCGGACAAGCTGCTCGAGGGGCTGGATTCCGTCGACTACCTTCCGATGATCCGTCAGCAGCAGGAAAACTGGATCGGCCGCTCCACCGGCGCGTTCATCGATTTCCCGCTGCGCGGGATCTCCGAGACGCTGCGCGTCTATACGACGAGATGCGACACGCTGTTCGGCGTGACGTTTATGGTCATGGCGCCGGAGCATCCTCTGCTCGACCGGTACGCGGACAGGATCTCCAATATGAAGGACGTTCTGGCATACAGGGAACAGTGCGCCAAAAAGACCGAGTTCGAACGGACCCAGCTGGTCAAGGACAAGACGGGCATCCGCATCAGCGGGCTGACTGCGGTCCATCCGTTCACCGGAAAAGACATCCCGATCTTCATTTCCGACTATGTCATGATGGGATACGGGACAGGCGCGATCATGGCCGTTCCCGCGCACGACAGCCGCGACTACGCTTTCGCGAAGGAATTCGGCGCCGAAATCATCCCGGTCATCGAGGGCGGCGACATTTCCAAAGAAGCCTACTCCGGCGACGGAAAAATGATCCATTCGGAATTCCTCAACGGGATCACGGACAAGAAAACGGCCATCGCCAGAATGCTGGAAGAACTGCAGAAGAAAGGCATCGGCGAAGCGGCGGTCCAGTACAAGATGAAGGACTGGGCGTTCAACCGCCAGAGATACTGGGGCGAACCGATCCCGATCGTCCACTGTCCGAACTGCGGGATGGTCGGCGTTCCTTATGAAGAACTGCCGCTGCGGCTGCCGCCGACGGACAGGTTCGAGCCGGGCGAGGGCGGAGAATCCCCGCTGGCCAAAATGGAGTCGTTCGTCAACTGCGTCTGCCCGAAGTGCGGCGGACAAGCGAAGAGGGAAACGGACACGATGCCGCAGTGGGCGGGTTCGTCATGGTATTATCTCAGATATATCGACCCGCGCAATGACGAATGCATCGCCGACCCGGAGAAACTGAAATACTGGCTGCCCGTCGACTGGTACAACGGGGGCATGGAACACGTCACGCGGCATATGATCTACTCCCGGTTCTGGCACCGGTTCCTGTACGATCTCGGCGTCGTTCCGACGAAGGAGCCTTATGCCAAGCGGACCGCACAGGGTCTTGTGCTCGGAGCGAACGGCGTCAAGATGAGCAAGTCGCTCGGGAACGTCGTCGATCCGAACGACGTGGTCGACAGTTACGGCGCGGACGTACTGAGAACATACGTGCTGTTCATGGGCGATTATGAGCAGGCCGCGCCCTGGTCCGACAGTTCGGTCAAGGGATGCAAGCGGTTCATCGAGCGTTTCGCCGCGCTGACGGACATGATCGGACCGGAGGACGGCGATCTGACGGGACTGCTGCACCGGACCATCAAAAAGGTTTCCGACGACATCGAGAACATGAAGTTCAATACGGCGATCGCCGCGATGATGGCCTTCCTGAACGAGGTTTATGCGAAAGGATCGATCGACAGGGAAAGCCTGATGGTGCTGACCAGACTGCTGTCCCCGTTCGCACCGCACATCACGGAAGAAGTCTGGCACACGCTCGGCGGATCCGGATTCTGCTCCACGGCGCCCTGGCCGGTCTACGACGAAAGCAAGGCGAAGGTCCGGACGGTCGAGATCGCCGTTCAGATCTGCGGCAAGCTCCGCGGACGCGTAACCATCGGCGCGGACGACGGAGAGGAAGAAGCCATGGTCGCGGTGATGGCCGACGAGGGACTGAGAGCCGCGCTTGAGGGAAAACAGATCTTGAAGAAGATCTACGTTCCCGGAAGGCTGATGAATCTGGTCGTTCGCTGAGGACCGGATGCATTCATTCACAAAATATTCCGAATACATATAATACATATTGAAAGGAAGTCGTTCTGATCATCATGAAAG
>CACZRJ010000028.1 GCA_902783535.1 uncultured Ruminococcus sp.
CGATCCGGACGTTTCCTTTACGGACGACCCGGACGCCGTCACCGGATGGCAGACCGCGTCCGTTCTGTTCCCGGAATACGGCTGGTCTTCCGCGGAAGGGCTTTTCGCGGCGCTGGAAAGGAGCGCGGACGGAAAATTCGTCTTCCGGACGGACGAGAGCGGGAGCAGTTCTTCCTCCGGCGAACGGCTCCATTTTCTGCCGCTCTGGATGCCGGACGGGGAATACGTGCCCGTTCTGCAGGCGTCCGACTGCTGGACGCCGGCGGGAAAACTGTCGGTCCGGACGAATTTCGACGGCCTGACCGTCGAACACAGCGCGTACGACGGCTGGTACCTCGGACGGGGATAGGGAAGAAAGGGAAGGAGAAAAAAGATGAGAAACGAAAATTGTTTCAGAAAGAGAATGAAGGTCCTGCTGCCCGTCTTCCTCGTCCTGACGGCGGCTGTCTGCCTCTGCGCGGTCCACGCCGCCGCGCAGGGGAACGTCGCCTCGGCCATTGAGAGCACGTGGTCGTCAGCGCGGACGCAGATCAAGCAGGTGGTGAACAACGTCGTCTTTCCGGCGCTCGACCTGATTCTTGCCGTCCTCTTCTTCGCGAAGGTCGGTCTGTCGTATATGGACTACCGGCGGAGCGGACACATGGACTTTACGGCGCCTGCGATCCTGTTCGCGACGCTTCTGTTCACGCTGACCGCGCCGGCGTATCTGTGGTCGATCATAGGGTGACGAAAAAGAAAAACGCTCTGCGGGATCCATTCCGCAGAGCGCAGACGTCAGGCGACCTGACGGTTTGAAAGAGGGCCGTCCTTAATAGTATTACCTCAACAACTTCCAAAAGCCGGAATTGTCGGTCCCTTCGCGCAAGATATACCCCTTTTCCTTCAGTCCTTTGATCGATCTTGAGACCGTTTTTTCCGATCTGGATAACGCCAATGCCAATTCCTTGATCGTCAGATCATCTTTATTTTTTAATAGCTCATAGACTTCTATTTCTGTCTTGGTCATGTCTTGGACATTTGCATGTCCAAGACTGCGCCAAAAAACAAATCTGAATCCGGTCGGGGTGGTGTCATATTCGTATTTTACGGCCGCTTCAGAGCAGGCTTTGAATGTTCTTTCAAAACCGGAACCGAAGGATTCGATGACAGTGGATTTGAACAAAACATTTACGATTTTCGGGTTCAGCATGGAAAAATGACCCGGAAAAGAGGAAAACTTTGCAGGATCGCAAGCGGCCGGAAACGACAATGCAAAGAAGGATCCGGCAACGCTTTTTGGAAAAACAGATCCGGTCGAAAGGGGCGGCGTCACACGGCGCGTGGCGGAAAACCGATGACGTCATTTTCGTCGAAAGGAGAATTGAAAAATATGGAATCATCCGTTGAAGCACTGACCGACCTGTCCGGACTTGCGGACGAGATCGGGAACGCGGTCGCGTCCGGACTCGAAAGCGGCAGGGAAACCATCTGGGAAAAATTCCTTCTGTGGGTCTACGAGCGGATCTTCGGGACGGTCAGCTATCTCTTCTCCGGGATCGGCAGCATGGGCACGGAACTGTTCGAACTGCCCTGGGCGAAAGCGTTCCTGCAGTTATTTTCCGCGCTCGGATGGACGTTGTTCATCGCGGGCGCCGTCGTCGCGGTCTTCGACACGGCGGTGGAATACCAGTCCATGCGGAGGATCGACGTCAAGCATCAGATCCTGCCCGTCCTTTACGGATTCCTGGCGGTGCAGATGTTCACGACGGTCCCCGTGAAACTGTATGAGCTGTGCGTTCGCCTGCAGGGATCCTTCATGCGGGATCTCGGACGGCTGTTCCTGAGCGAAGTCTCCGCGGGAAACATCGGCGACGCGGCGGGCAGCGCGCTGGAATCCATCCGGATGACCGGGACGGCGACCAATCTCTTTTTTCTGATCGCGCTCGCGTACTGCGTTCTGAAAGCCTTTTTCGGGAACATTGCCCGCGCGGGACTTCTGCTCTGCCAGATCGCGGTCGGAAGCCTGCATCTGTTCGCGCTCCCGAAAGGGAACACGGAAGGATTCGTGATGTGGGCGAAGCAGGTCGTCGGGCTGTGCCTGACCGCTTTTCTGCAGATGACCATGCTGTATCTCGGCCTGATGACCTGGCAGGTGAATCCGCTGGCCGGGCTCGGCGTGATGATCGCGGCGTCCGAAGTGCCGCGCGTGGCGCAGCAGTTCGGCATGGAGACCGGCATGCGCGCGAGTCTGCGCGGCATGATGCAGTCGACCGTCAGCGCGGTCCATCTCACGCGGATGATCTCGCGCTGACCGGTAACGGGAAAATGCATCATTCAAGCGCGGCAGCCGGTTTTTCTTCAAAAAACGCTTGACGAAGAACGCGATTTGATGCATGATAGGGAAAGGTGGAAGTTGCCGCAAAAAGCGGGAACGGTTCACGGAAACGAATTCGGAAAGCGGGAAGGCGAATGGACTTCAGAGATTACGGAGACGCGGACGCGAAAAGCGTCCTGCTGATGCCGTCGGACCCCCGGGACGGGGAAATGACGGAAAATATCGTGCGTCTGATCCGGGAGCGTTCGGACGTTCCTTTCCGGATGATCGAATGCGTCGTAAAGGACTGGGACGGAGATCTGTCTCCCTGGACGGCTCCTCCCGTTTTCGGAAAAGAGCCGTTCGGCGGAAACGCGAAGGAAACGCTGGAAAAGATCCTGCGGATCTGCCCCGAAGGCAATATGATTGTCCTCGGCGGATACTCCCTCGCGGGCCTGTTCGCCCTGTGGGCAGCGACGGAAACGGACAGGTTTTCCGGCGTCGCGGCCGCGTCGCCCTCCATGTGGTTTCCGGGATTCACGGATCATTTGAGAAATCATCCCGTCAAGACCCGCGCGGTCTGTCTGAGCCTCGGCGACAGGGAAGAGAAGGCGAAGAATCCGGTCATGGCGACGGTCGGGGACCGCATCCGGGAAGGATACGGGATCCTGAAGGAGCAAGTCGGGGCAGTGACGCTCGAATGGAACGAAGGCAATCACTTCAGAGAACCGGATGTGCGGACGGCGAAGGCGTTCGCTTGGGTCCTGAATGCTTTGAAGGACGCCGGCAGCTGATCATTCCTCCGGCCGCAGGCTTTTGGATCGGCTGAGTGAAAAGACATCGAAAGGCATATAATGAACAGGTGTTCAATATAAACCATGTAATACGACAAAGAGAAAGGGGAGATGCTTGTGGACAACAATGACCGAAACGGAAGCGGACGGACCGTTTACAGATATCCGGCCGGACTGAAAGGGAACGCTTCTCTCTGGTTCTGGAAACTGCGCGACCTCGCGATCCTGGGCGTTCTGATCCCTCCGTCGCTTCTGCTCGCGTTCCACGCGGGCTCTCCCGCGCTGCTCGGCGGCTGTTTCGGATTCGCTCTGCTGACCGCGCGGCCGGGCGGGGAACTGTCCGTGTTCGATCTGCTGATCCGGATCGCGAAATATCTGTTCCTCCCGAAAGTTTACGTTCAATCCAAAAAAGACGATAGAAAGGAGACCGCATCCGCGCTGAAAAAGGCGGGCGGTCGTTGGTCAAACAAATGAAAGCAGTCATTACGGTCGTCGGACGCGACAGCGTCGGCATCATCGCCAAGGTCAGCGCCCTCTGCTCCGAAGTCCACGCGAACATCGTGGACATCTCCCAGAGCGTTCTGAAAGAGTATTTCGCCATGATCATGGTCGTGGACATCGACGGGCTGACGAAACCGTTCACGGAATTCGTGGATACGCTGACGCAGATGGGAAAGGACAACGGCCTGGACATCCGCACCATGCACGAAGACGTGTTCAATTCCATGCACAGGATTTAAGATCATGATCAACACGAAAGACATTCTAGAAACCATCAACATGGTCAAGGAGGAGAATCTCGACATCCGGACCGTGACCATGGGCATCTCGCTTCTGGACTGCGCGTCCGACGACCCGGTCGTCGCGGCGGAACGCATTTACGAGAAACTGACGAGAAAAGCCGAGAAGCTCGTGCCGACGGCCGAGCAGCTGGAGAAGGAATACGGCATCCCGATCATCAACAAGCGCGTATCGGTGACGCCCGTGTCCATGATCGGCGGCAGGTATTCCGAGGAGGACTACGTCCGGTTCGCCAGAACGTTCGACCGCGCGGCGGACACGCTCGGGATTCATTTCATCGGCGGATACGGCGCGCTCGTGCAGAAGGGATTTACCGAAGCCGACCGGAAACTGATCGCTTCGATCCCGGAGGCTCTGAGCGAGACGAAAAAAGTTTGTTCCTCCGTCAACGTCGCCTCCACGAAAGCCGGCATCAACATGGACGCCGTCGCGATGATGGGGAAGATCATCAAAAAGACCGCTTTTCTGACGAAAGACGAGGACAGTATCGGCTGCGCGAAATTCGTCGTCTTCGCCAACGCGCCGGAAGACAATCCGTTCATGGCGGGCGCCTTCCACGGGGTCGGCGAAGCGGAATGCGTCATCAACGTCGGCGTCTCCGGACCCGGCGTGGTCTCCTCCGCGATCGAGCGCGCGGGAGACTGTGATTTTTCGCAGCTCGCGGAAACGATCAAGCGCACGGCGTTCAAGATCACGCGCATGGGCCAGCTCGTCGCGCGTGAAGTGTCAAAACGGCTGAACGTGCCCTTCGGCATCGTCGATCTGTCGCTTGCGCCCACGCCCGCCGTCGGGGACTCCGTCGC
>CACZRJ010000029.1 GCA_902783535.1 uncultured Ruminococcus sp.
AACTGGAGCTGATGATGGGATTCGGACCCATGACCTCATCCTTACCAAGGATGTGCGCTACCACCTGTGCCACATCAGCAAATCCAAGAACCTTGTGATAATCGTAATACAGAACGATTTGTATTTTACAACATAATTTCAGAATTTGCAAGTGTTTTTTTGATAATTTAGCAACTTTTTTGGTTTACTGAAGTGAAAAAGTAACTTCCACTTCGTAGGGGGGTAAGTTGAATTTTGTCTTACACTGGATTGGTTGCTTTTTTATAAGAGGGTGACGCAGCAACCGTATGCATTACCGACTTGTGTGAAACTTGTCCTCTGTACCACCCGAAAAGTGTTCACACTTGACTTTTCCTGCGGTATTTTGTTTTTTGAAGTGGAGCGGATTCTTGTCGATACCCATCTCTTCGGCTATTGAGGTCGCTGATCGTCCTGAGCTAATGATCAACTGGCAGACCTCTTTCCTGTACTCCGGAGTGTACTTGCTGTTGTTACTGGCCATTTCTTCTTCATCTCGTAATGGGAACTAGATGAGCATAAACATTGTCGTAGAAGTTTGACATCTTCTTTTCCGCATTTTCGTTCGTCTTCGCAAAGCAGAGCGTCAGCGTATTCTCCTCTTCGTTGTACAGGATGGACATCTTCGCTCCGTCCGACTTCCGCAAAGCGTCTAAAAACTCTTTTCCGGGCGTCACGGCGCAGCTTTCCAGCGTCGAGATGTTGATGCAGCGCGCGCATCCGTCCCAGTCCGAATACACGAACGCGAACGAACCGTCCTCCGAGACCACACATGTTTCGGCGTTCTCGGCGACCGCCGTCTTCTCTCCCGTGAAATAGTTCACGCGAAAGAGCGTCCCGTCCGCGTATTCCGTTTTGTAATACTCGTGCGCGTAAAGGAAGCAGCGTCCATCCCGGATGTCGTCCGTGACCTCCTTCGCCGTATAGGTGGCATAGACGTCCTCGCCCTTTTCCAGATAGGACAGGTCGGTCAGTGCATAGACGTGATATGTGCCGTTCTGCCGCATGATGACCGCGCGGTCATCTGCGGCGAAGCGCTCGAACGCGCCCGGCAGCCAGATGCCGAACGTCCTGCCGTTCTCGTCGGTGTAATCGAACTGCCAGCCGCCGTCTCCGGGGTCGTCGTACGCGAACCGACGGACGTATTCGGAATAGGTACAGCGAATCTCCGCTTCACTGTTGTACGGGAACGTCCGGATCCCTACGACGGACTCCGTCGGAGAAAGGATTCCCCTGCCCGCGCCCAGGATCATCCAGGGATGATCCGGATCTTCCGAATCGACATCGAACACGCGCAGGTAGTCTCCGCCGTAGGTCAGGTCGATCGTTTCATCGTCTTTGCAGAATTGTATACGTTCTCCGTTCCAGGATGTCGTAGTAACGGCGATCTTTTTGCCGGAAGAGCCAAACGTAAAAGCGGAGTCCTCCGGGAAAACGCCGCAGCCGTGTCCGAGCAGCTGCTCGGTATCGGACGCGAAGTCATACAGCCAGAGACTTCCGAAATCGTTGCCGTTGTAATCGGTCGTTTTCGTATACAGGCAGCGGCCGGAAGCGCCGTCCACGGCGCGGACGATCAGCAGCGATTTTGCCTCCCTGTCCGGAACTTCTTCTTCGATCGCGGCCTCTATGTATGGTTGGATCATAACGTTGAACTCTTCGTACCGTTCGAGTTTTTTGTATTCCCACCAGATGCTCTCCACCTTTTCCGGCAAGCCGGTCAAGTCAAGTTCCGGCCGCATCTCCTCCATCTTCCAGTAGAGATTCCCGGTAGGATCGAGATGTGCAGAGACATACGCGTAACAGCGGACATACATCCGGTTGGTCTCGGTGGACAGGAGCTCGGGATGTTCTTTGGACAGAAGTTCCAGTGCGCGGTCGGCAATGGCCGCGCCGTCGACATAGCGGTCCTTGAGGATCCGTGCGGACAGATCGATCTTTTCCCCCGTCCGGAGGTCGATGAAATACGGAAGATTGAGTTCGTACACCAGCACGTATCGGCTGTCGAACACGGAATCGATCAAAACGTCCCCGAGTCCGTCCAGAGAGAAGGATTCCGTAACGCCGATCCAGTCCACCTGCACGTCGGAAGATTCCGATGCATCGATGCCGTTCTCCGGCACGGTGGAAGCCTCTCCTCCCGGCAGATCGGAAACGGCCGCGTCGAGCAGACGGAGTTTTCCGTTCCCGCCGGTCCGCGTCTTCTGAAACGGTGTCCCGCCGGATGTCATCAGCGTGTACACGCGCAGATTTCCGTCCTTCCACAGATTGTCCCGCACCACCGCGCTGCTGAAGAGCGAGGCAGAACCTTCCGGCTCCGATTCATCCGGAGAAACGGGTTCGCCGGAAACATCCATATCTGGTTTTGTGGTGCTGCCTTCCACAGATTGAGAGTTCGTAAGATTAGGATTACTTGGAGTATCCACCGGATTTGTATTTCGAAGTGACAATGGAATGATCAAAGCGAGACTGCAAACAAGCATAGTTACAGCGGCGGCAATCATAATCATTCTCTTGGAAATGAATGGGGATTTATTATTATTTGTCTTCATTTTATCGGCTCCTTCTATCAAGTCATCATCAAAAGCATGCAGATATTGTCTTTTACCGGTGCCCTTTCCGTTTGGATTGCCATCTGGGCGAGATACTGATGAATGCTTTCGGCAAAGCGAAAAACCTTAAGGCTCGGGGCAAAGCCCCGGCGTGACAAAATGGGCCAGTTTGTGTCATCCATGACCGCATAATCCGTCAATTTGTGACCGCCAATCGTGTCTTTCCCTGACCGGATTATGTGTCTTTACTGACCGTTTTTACTGTCAGACTGCACCAACCAAGAAGGGGCTAACGAGTAGCACCTCTTTCACTGCCGTACATGCCTTCCGGCATACGGCGATTCCATTCAAATAATCATTCAAACAGCTTTGAAATCCTCGTATCGCGGGGATTTCTTTGCTTATGGGGTGCAGCTCCTGCTACCGTTTGACCGTGCTTTCCGAAGCCGGTTTTCCGTTTCCGGCCCGCGATTTCTCCCGTCTTTACGAATGCCGATCAGCAGATACACAATCACAAGGACGGCCATCCCTGCCGCGAACAGGTATTTGACCGCGTACGGGATCTCGAGCGGCGTAAAAAAGCTTTCGATCAGCGCCGACGGGATCAGAAACAGGACACCGATCAGCACAATCTTCACCGCCTTTTTTCCCTGTACGGCCAGCGCCGTTCTTCTGGTTAGTCCGCGGGGATTGATCAGCGCGTATCCGATCATGAAGCCGGCCATGCCCGACAGCCAGATCGCGAACAGTTCTGTGACGCCGTGGGGAAGGATCAGCGACCAGAAGAAGGCGCCGGAGCCGTTCGCCCCGCAGTACCCTCCCAGCGCGCCCAGCAGAATCCCGTTGGAAACCAGAGCGTAGATTGTAAAGAGTCCGAGGGTGATCCCGCCCGCGAAGGATTCCAGACAGACGATGATGTTGTTTCCCCCGATGTATAGTCCTTCCAGGGTCGCCTTCAGGGCGTTGAACAGATCGTAGTTCCCCTCCTGCCGGATGGAGCTCAGCTGATCCTCGGAAAGAAACGCCAGCGCGTTTTCTGGATTCACCCGCACGTACACGTAGGCGATCAGCGCGGGCAGAACGAAGGCAAGCATCGCGCAGAGAAAGTATTTGACGTTCGCGCGGAACAGTCTGGGAAAGCCCGTGCCGATAAAGGAGAACACGTCGCCGAACCGGAACACCGTTTTGCTGTAGATGACGGAATGGGCGTCCCCGACGATGGTATTCAAGTAGCCGGCCGTTTCCGTCTCCCCCCAGAACGTCCGGACGTAGGCGAGATGGTTGGCAGCAGTCCGGTACAGTTCCATGTACCGGTCGATCCGCTCCTTGGTGGGCGCCTTTCGGGAGAGTCCGTTCCGGAACCGGCTCCGCCGTCCGGCGAAGTATTTGTTTTCCTGTTCGAGTTCCAGCCAGTCGGAGCGGTGAAGCCGGATGAAATCCTGCTCGTTTTCAGCGTTTTTCACATCTCACCTCTCGACCTGTAAACGGCTTCATGGTATCGGAGAACCTCCCGGAGGAAGGAACAGGTCCGGTCCTTCTTCAGTCTGGAAGGCCTTTGCTGTCCGCTTTTCCGGAACACGTATTCGACGAACCGCCGGTCGTACGCGAACTTGTTGGAAAGGCTTCTCCTCTTCGTCAGGTACTCGCCCAGCATCCGCGTCTCGTACAGGGTCAGATAGGCTCCCTCCGGAACGAATCCGCTTACGGTTTCCGCGTCCGCGGTCATCCCGGAATCTCCGTTGTTCGTCGCAGCAGGGCCTTCCGCAGCCGCAACCGCATCCGGTCCCTGCCCTTTCGCGTTTTCCGTGGAGTGCTTCCCTTCCGCAGCCTCGTGCATCTCCCGAAGGAATTCGGCGATTGTTTGGTCGGTGACCCGGCCGAAGTTCTGTCCCTCGTCTTCTTCCGTCTTTTCCATGTCTTCAGAAGACAGAGAATCGGAACCCGCGTCGTCCGCGTCTTTGGGTCCGCTTTCGGGAGCGGCGTTCCACACGTCTGCACCGATCCGCCTTCCCAGCTTGATGACCATCGTCCCGGCCGCCATATCCCCCAGCCGCTGCCGTTTCCGGGAAAAGAAGGCGAACAGCCCGTCCAGCGCCTCTCCACCCGGGATCAGATGCAGAAAGCGCATCAGGGTCCGGGCGGCGATCTGGGAAAAGGAGGCGGATTCCCCCGTGACGGATACGGCCCGGATCCGGACCGCGCGCTTTCCGGGGGTTCGCCCGCTCCAGAGGGTCTCGAAGAGGCCGAAATACAGGAACCGGCCCAGCAGGACGGCAAAGTATCCGACGATGATCAGGTACATCAGGTTTTCCGTCGAGGCCTCCATCGTGCCCTGGATCTCCGTCACGTTTCCGTGAAACACCGCGAAGGCGATAATCAGAAGGACGATCACCCAGAACGCGCCCCGGATAAGCAAATCGATCAGAGAGGCGAGGTACCGGCTTCCGAGGCCCGCGGTTTCGTACCGGATCGTGACGTTCTCGTGGGTGCGGATCTCCACGTAGTGGCGCGGATCCGTTCCGGTCTCTCCGGTCAGCGCGTTAACATATGTTTTGACGTTTGCGTTGGCGTTCGCGTTGGCGTTCGCGGCGTAGCCGCCGGATTCGATTTGTGAAGCGTTCACTCTCCTCCCCCTCCTTTCGTGTTTTCCGGTTCCGGCGCGGCCTTACAGGAGCCCCCGGTTTTTAATGTTCAGATAAGCGGACACGGCGGACAGGGATAGTTTGTCCGGATCCGAATCGAGATTCAGGATGCCCGCGTTTTTCAGGATGTCGGAAATATGCTCCCGGTCCTTGACGTATTTCAGCGCGGCGGATTTCCGGTAGACGTCGTCCGTTTCGTCATGCCCGCCTTTCTTCCCCGCTCCGCCGTCTTCGCCTGATTCCGTCCGGCCGCAGGCGCAGTCGTAAAGACGGGGGTCCCGGATGGTCACGGCGCACACGAGATGGCGGCCCATGAGGACCTTGACTGCACCGGCGAACCGCAGCGCCTCCTCGGCGTTGAACAGCTGGGTGAACACGAAGATCAGGGAGCGCCGCTTCACGTTCGCCGTAAACGCTTCCATGGCCCGTTCGTAATCGGCAGCGTTCTCGCTGCTTTTGGCGGCAAAGAAGAGCTCCGCGATCCGGTCCATCTGTCCGGCCCGCTTCTCCGCCTTCACGAAGGACTGGACCTCCGAAGCGAACAGTTGGGCGCCGAAGTTGTCCCCGCCCCGGATGCAGTAGTCGGCCAGCAGGAAGGAGGCGTTGATGGCGTAGTCCAGAATCATGACGTTCCGGTACCGGCTGTTCATGACCCTGCTGGCGTCGATCATGGCATAGATGTACTGGTTCCGTTCCGGGGAAAAGGTGTTGACGATCAGGGAGCCGGCCCTGGCCGTGGCGGGCCAGTTGATCAGCCGGTAGTTGTCCCCTTCCAGATACGGGCGGAGGGTGCTGAACTCGCCGGCGTCCGCGGTCTTTTTCACCTGCCGGATCCCGTTGACCAGCAGGTTCTGGGACAAAGCGGCAATCCCGTACTCGGACAGGTCGTGCATGTTCGGGTACACCCGGACAATTGCGTCCTCCGTCCGGACGGTCTTCGTCCTCCGAATCAGCCCGAGCACGCCCGGATACCGAAGCGTCAAGGCGGGGAAACGGTATTCCCCCCGCTTCAGGGGCTTCAATTTGTAGGAAAAGGACGCGAAGGAATGGGCGGAGACCGGCTGCGGTTTCGGCATTTCCCCGACCTCGAAATAGTCCGGGACGTCGTCCGTGATCTCCACGTTCAGGCTGTGGTCCGACGTGTTCCGGACGGAGATCTCCGCGGTATGCTCATGGTTGAGGGAAAGCTTTTTGTCCAGATTCCGTTCCGCCTCCAGGCAGTCCGTGTTCGGGGTCGCGGCCAGATCGTAGATCAGCAGAACGACCGCGACGGAATTGGAGATAAGGAACGCCGCGACGGCGAACCCCGTCCCCCCGGCGAACCCGGAAGCCGCGGTGAGGACGGCGCAAACGGCGATCAGCAGCGCGAACCGCTTCGTGACGCTCATCAGCGGGGGATCTCCACCTTCCGGATCACGTTCATGAGCACCGCGTCGGTGCTGACGCCGGAGGCGTGGGTCTCGGGCCTAAGCAGGATCCGGTGGCGCAGGACGGGCAGAGCGACCTCCACCACGTCGTCCGGGATCACGTAATCTCTCCCGTTCATGGCGGCCACCGTCCGGGATGTGAGCAGAAGCGCGATGGACGCTCTGGGGGACGCCCCCAGCAGGATCTGAACGGACTGCCGGGTCGCCGCGGTGATGCCGGTGATGTAATGGAGGATTCCCTCCTCCACCCGGACGGAGGCTGCCTCTTTGCGAAGGTCCTCCAGTTCCGAACGGGTCAGAACGGGCTTCAGGTCCTCGACTCTGGCGTGGGCCCCCTGGTCGTTGCCCTCGTACCCCTTCAGCAGCATGTCCTCATGTTCCCGGGACGGGTATCCCACGTACAGCTTCATTAAGAACCGGTCCAGCTGCGCCTCCGGAAGCGGATAGGTCCCCTCGTATTCCACCGGGTTCTGAGTGGCGATAACGAAGAAGGGCTCCTCCAGCTTCAGGGTGGTTCCGTCGATGGTGACCGCCCGCTCCTCCATGGCCTCCAGAAGGGCCGACTGAGTCTTCGGGGGCGTCCGGTTGATCTCGTCCGCCAGAAGAACGTTGGTGAACACGGGTCCTTTCCGGAGCCGGAAGGCGGATTCCTTCAGGTCGAACACGTTGGTGCCGAGAATGTCGGCCGGCATCAGGTCCGGGGTGAACTGGACCCGCTTGCAGTCCGCGTCCACGACCTTCGCCAGCGCCTTGGCGGTCAGCGTCTTGCCGATTCCGGGAACGCCCTCCATCAGGACGTGTCCCCCCGACAGGAACGCGGTCAGCAGCTGGCGGAGCATGTCGTCCTGTCCGATGATGACTTTGGAGAGTTCCGCTAAGGTCTCCCTTGTTTTCTGTTCCAGCCTCATGTCAGATATTCCCTCCGTATCCGGTTTATTTCTTCAATCAGCGCCTCGAGTCTCCGGCGCGGGATGCGGACGTCCTCCGCCCGGCGGTACAGGTCCGCCAGTTCCGAAAGTCCGCTGTCTTTGAACCGCTCTTCGCGGATCGCGTTTTCGTAGATTTCTTCGAAGGTGCCCCCTGGCGGCATCCCCGTCGCGACGCCCACGTCGTCCATGAGGGCGTCCATGTGGATCTTGAAGGCGATGCATTCCGAACCGGTGCGCCGGTACATGTCCGCCAGCGCCGCGATATGCTCCAGTTCGTTCCGGTTCTCCATCTCCGGCAGCTTCTTCGGAGCGCCGAACCGCTGCGCCAGGGAAAGCATCAGCAAAACGATCGCGATCCCCAGCTCGATCAGCCCCAGGATGAGCCCCCAACCGAGGATGTCCGCGGTCGGGTCCTCCCCGAGCCCGAGATACGTTTCGTCGAACAGGACCTCCCTGCAGCCGGTCTTTCCGCACAGGTCCGCCAGGAAGACGAGGAGACGGCTTCCCGGACCGTTTTCTGCCTTCAGGTCCCCGTTCCGGATCCCGTCCAGGGTCACGGTTTCGGAAAAGTATACGGCGCCATTTCCGTACGGAAGCCGGCAGAACCCGTTTTCATCCGGATCCTCCGAATCCGCGGGCGGGCCCTCGCCGTAGAGCCTCTGTTTCAGAGCGGACAGATCGTTCCCCGGCATGTCGCTCGGCAGGATCACGAGAGGCATCCCCTGCTCGACTTTTTCCAGGAGTTTTTCGAAATTCCCGTCGTCCAGATCGGGATTCGGCAGGACCACGATTGCCTGTTCCGGAAGAAACCTCGGCAGTTTGCCGAACCGCTGTACGGACACGTTTCCGGATTCCCCGAGGTATTTTTCCGCGGCCAGATAGATCGCCTTGTACCCGTCGTCCCCGGTTCCGTAGCTCGTTCTAGTCTTGATGAGTTCGTTCCGGCTCGCGGCGCAGTCCACCGCTCCGATCAGGATCACCAGCAGAACGAAAGCGATAAGCAGAATAATGATGATCTTCCGCGCCCTTTTCCCTCCGGACGTCGTCTTCTCCGCTCCGTTGTTTGGAAGCCGTTTACCCATTGCCGGCCTCCTTTCCGCCGGAACCCAAACGCTCTTCAAACGCATCCAGCAGAAGGTCCCGTTCCCGGAACAGACGGTCCAGTTCCTCCGCGGATATGGGCTTTGATCCGTACCAGACCCGTTCGAACACCCGGAAGAAAGGCGCGAGACGGTCTTCCTCCACGGCCCCTTTCGACAGGGCCTCCCGCAGATACATCCGGTTCGTCTTGGACCTGGAGATGCGGATCACTTCCCGGGCGTTCAGTTCCGTCAGCAGATTGATGAACAGATACCGGCACGCAAAACGCAGATTTCCCTCGTCCCGGTACCGGAGAGCGAGGGCCAGCGCCTCGTCGGGGGCGTCCGCATAGCGGTCCAGGTCCTCGTTCGTCAGGCGGTCCTTCTTTTTGACCGATGATTTTTTCAGTATTTTGATCAGCAGAACGGACAGCGCCGTCACCAGCCCGGCACCAAGGATGATCAGGATGACCGCGGCCACCGTTTTCGCGCCGCCCCCCGACCCGTCGATGCCGGAGAAGGAAAAGCGGGACAGAAGCCGCTGGATCAGGTCCCCGAGCCAGTCGAGGACCTCTCGAAGGAGGTCGTGAATCTTTTCAAAAAAGGGCTGAAGGAAGGAGAGATCGACCTGTCCCTTTTCGCCGTTGAATTCCGGCCGGGACAGGATCTCGTCGATGATATCGCCCGCGCGTTCCAGTTCAGTCCCCGTCATACGTTACGCTCCTGAAAAAAGCGCTGCAGCGCGAATTCGTACTGCCGGGTCCCGTTCCGTCCGTCCATCCTCTCCAAGTAGGAGAAGGTGAACGCCGCGTCGCCCACGTAGGAGGCGATCATGGTCACGGAGGTCAGAAGAGCGCTCACCAAAGCCACGGCCCACCCGCTTTCCTGCACAGCGGGAAGAAGCATCAGGCCGTCCAGCGCCGTTACGGCGGTCATGATCGCGGAACTGAGAAGCTGGGAAATCAGGAACACGCACAGAATGTGCCAAGCGCGCCCCTTCGTCGCCTTCCAGGAGGACTTCAGCGCCCGGAACACGGACCGGTTTTCGATCACCACGAACTGGGGGAAATATCCGAACCGGAGAAGGACGTACACGACGAAAACCGCAAGGGACACGCCGAAGACCGCGAGCAGAATCCAGACGACCGGACTGGAGAAGAACGCGTCCAGGTCGACCATCTGTGTACTGACGGAGAAAACGATGGTGATGACCATGGAAACGGCGTACGAGGCGCCGTATGCGATCCCCGCGAGGATGAGCCTCATGAGGAACAGACGGATCCCTCTCCGGAAGCCGTCGGAAAAGGTCGGGCGGTCGCCGAACACCGTCAGGCGGTATGCGGAATGGATGACCGCGCCGGACACGAGGACCTGAAGGAAGGCCGCAAAGACGCCCATCAGGAGTTCTCCGGCAAGGAGCATAAGGAGAGAACCGATCCCGGCCATATACGTTTCGCCCATATCAGCCAGGATTGACAGGAACACCACCCTGCTGGCAAGCAGCTTGCCCAGAAACACGAAGGGAATGTGGAACGCGAGCAGAAACGGCAGGAGTCTTTTGTATTCCCGCGCGAAAAAGGTGAGCCCGTAATCGACGCAGTCGACGGCCCGTATTCGTTTTTCCCGTTTTTTCCGGAATGCCATGCGCGTCTTCTCCCGTTCCTGCTCTTCCCGAGTTTGTATCGGCTGCCGCCGATGATTGGTCCTCGCCCCGCATTCTGCGATTCAGGCGGAGCCGTTTGCACAAATCTCAGTCGAGATCAGGCCTTTCCGCGATGATGTCCTCTATGATCTTCCCGATATTGCTGCTGACGATTCCCCTGATTCGGTGAATGTCCTGGTTAATCCGTTTCTCCTGCGCAATTGCCACATGGATGTTCGCGGCCAGTTCGCCAACGGCAGGATTCTTCTTGGCGTTCATTCCCGTCAGTTTCCGAAAGACCGTCGCCGCATACGAGTATTTCCCCGCGTCGTCTCTTTTGAGAAAATCGGCTTCCCGGTTTCTGATGCATTGTTCAAAGCTCCCGGAAATGTGCAGAATCAGGAAAAGCTCGAATCCCGGGTTCGTGACCGCAGCGATATCCGTTTCCTCGATGGAGGCGATCAGTTCTTCATACCCAGAGACTTTTTCTTCAAAGATGTCGCCGTCAAATACGATGACCATCTTGTCCCGTTCGGGATCAAAGCCGTTCTCCGGAAGGCTCTTCTGCGTTTCCGCAAAGATCGCCAGGTTCTTCGGAAAAGAAAGATTCCTGTCCCCGCCGGTTTTTTCCCAGAGCCGAATATCGATTAGCGGATGAATCCCAAGCGTTTTCCTCAGGTCGATCAGCTTTCGGAAATATGCTGTCTCTGTATTCGCCCCTTCGCAGATGAAGATGTACTTTCTGTACGGTTCTATCCGTTCTTCCCTGTCCGAAGGTCGGCTGTTCCAGTTCGAGTATGAGTGTACCGGCATGGCTATTCCTCCTTCCGGAAAGAAAACTGCCGGAAAACGGGAATCGCCCCGTACCTTCCTTCCAGGTATGCCTTGCTCAGCTTTTTGTCGTATCTTTCCTTAAACCGGTCAAGGGAGTAGATCCTGCTGGCATTGTCCGCATCCCTTTCCA
>CACZRJ010000030.1 GCA_902783535.1 uncultured Ruminococcus sp.
CGCTGAGGACCGGATGCATTCATTCACAAAATATTCCGAATACATATAATACATATTGAAAGGAAGTCGTTCTGATCATCATGAAAGACACCATCAAAATTCCGAATCACGGAAACACGAAAATCGTCGCTCACCGCGGATTGTCCGGCATCGAGCGTGAGAACACCTGCGCGGCATTCGTCGCCGCCGGAAACCGGAGCTATTTCGGCATCGAAACGGACGTCCGGATCACGGTCGACGGACATTATGTCCTGCTTCACGACAATGACACCGCCCGCAACTGCATCGACTGCCTGGAACCGGAGAAATCGACCTTCCAGTCCCTGCGCAGACTGCAGTACAAGGATACGGACGAGACTTTCGACCGCGGCGACCTGATGATGCCGACCCTCCAGGAGTACGTCAAGATCTGCAGGACTTACGGCAAGGTCTGCGTTCTCGAATTCAAGGGCGGATTTTCGGAGAAAATGTGCGCGGAAGTCGTCAAGATCATTTCCGACATGGAATATCTCGATCAGATCATCTTCATTTCATTCTCCTGGGACAACCTGCTCCATCTGAAAGCGGTCTGCCCGCAGGCGAAAGCCCAGTGGCTGACGTGGGATCAGAAGCCGGAAGAGATCGTCGATCAGCTGGTCGAGCATGACATCGGACTGGATGCGTTTTTCAAGACGCTCACCAAAGAGAACGTCAAACTGCTTCACGACCGCGGCGTCGTCGTCAACTGCTGGACGGTCGACCGTCTGGAGGACGCCGAGCAGCTGATCGAAATGGGCGTCGACCAGATCACATCCAACATTCTCGAGTGAGGTGAGGAAAGATGGCAGCGAAGGAACAGCTTTATTACGAAATGACGATCGCCGGGTGCAGGCGGAAACTCCCCGTCTGCCCGATCAATGACGACCTCTCCATCGCCGGATTCGTGATTTTCGGAGATCCGGAACTGACGGTCAGGTGCGCGGAGGAACTTCTGAAACTCGCCCCGGAATACGACTATCTGCTGACGGCGGAGGCCAAGGGGATCCCGCTGGTCCATGAGATGGCGAGGCAGCACGGAGACAAAAAATACATGCTCGCCCGCAAGGCGGTCAAACTGTATATGACGGACGTTCTCGACGTTGCGGTCCGCTCGATCACGACCGACCGCGTTCAGCACCTGTTCATCGACGGACCGGACGCCGCCGCGATGAAGGGCAAACGGATCCTGATCGTCGACGACGTCATTTCCACCGGAGAATCGCTCCGCGCCTTGGAGACGCTCGTCGAACAGGCCGGCGGAATCATCTGCGGCCGGATGGCCATCCTTGCCGAGGGCGACGCCATCGGACGCGAAGACATCAAGTTTTTGGAGCCGCTGCCTCTGTTCCGTCCGGACGGAACTCCGATCGAATAGGAGACCCGCATGAAACAGCTGGAGGACAGGATCCGCAGGGACGGCGTCGTGCGCGGGACAGACATCCTGAAAGTGGACAGTTTTCTGAATCACCAGGTCGACCCGGCGCTGCTCAGGGAGATGGGAAAAGAATTCAAAAGACTGTTCGACGGAGAAACAATCGACCGCATCCTGACCATCGAGGCGTCGGGCATCGCCGTCGCCACGGCGGCCGCGATGGAATTCGGCTGCCCGCTGGTTTTCGCGAAAAAGTCAAAGACATCCAACCAGTCGGACGACGTCTACAGCGCGGACGCGTTCTCGTTCACGCACGGATGGACGAACACCATCGTTGTGTCAAAGGAATACCTGCACAAAGGGGAGCGTGTGCTTCTGATCGACGATTTTCTCGCAACCGGATCCGCGCTGAGAGCGCTGCGGGACATCGTGCTCCAGGCCGGGGCCGTTCCGGCCGGCGCGGGGATCGTCATTGAGAAGGCTTTCCAGCCCGGCGGCGACGAGCTGCGGGCGGAAGGACTCCGGATCGAGTCGCTTGCGAGGATCCGGTCGATGAGCGAAGCGGACGGGATCGAATTCTGCTGACGGGACCGTTTCGGCGGCATGGTGATTTTTCACAATATTCATTCGTAAAATTCGTATCTGTGTATAAAAGCGACGAAAAAGCCGAAAGTCACCGGAAGACCTTGACGGGAACCGAAAAAAGGTTATAATGAAATCAGACAATCGAATAGAGATCTAGCTTGTATATCCTCTGAGATATGGTCAGAAAGTTTCTACCGGACCGCCGTAAATGGTCCGACTATAAGCATGATTTTCGCTTTTCATTCGAAGAATCCGAAGCGGGAACAGGCTTATGTCGTTCCCGCTTCCGCTTTTTGCCCGGCATGCGGGAAATGATTCAGCCAAAAAAGAAAATAATATAGATAAAGGGGAATATCATGAAAAAGATTCTTTCCGCAGTTCTTTGTGCCCTGCTCGTCCTGACATGCGTCGCTTTCGCCGCGTGCTCGAACACTCCGGCTGAAGAGTCCAAACCTGCAGAACCCACCGCGTACGGTTTCACGGGAGAAAAAGATCTCGCGAAGACCGGAACCGTTGATACGGTTGCTGCCGACGTCAACGTGACGGGCGATCCTTCCGCCGTGAAGATCGGCCTGATTCTTGTCGGCGACGCCACCGAAGGCTACACCAAAGCTCACATGGACGGCATCAAAGGCGCCGCGCAGGCTCTTGGCATTTCCGACAGCCAGCTGCTTTGGAAATACAAGGTCGAAGAGAGCGAGGCCGTGACCGAGGCCGGCAAACAGCTGATCACTGAGGGGTGCACCTACATCTTTTCGAACTCCTACGGCCATCAGGATTATATGGCCGCCCTTGCGAAGGATTATCCTAACGTTCATTTCGTCGCCATGACCGGCGATACCGCCGCGAAGACCAACCTTCCCAACTTCAGCAACGCTTTCACGGCTGTTTACGAGTCCCGCTACGTGTCCGGCGTCATTGCCGGTCTGAAACTGGCCGAACTCATCAAAGACGGAAAAATCTCCGACAGCAACAAGAGCGGCGACAACATCAAGATCGGCTACGTCGGTGCCTTCAACTATGCTGAAGTCGTTTCCGGCTACACCGCATTCTATCTCGGCTTGAAATCCGTTGTCAACAACGTCGTGATGGATGTTCAATACACCAGCTCCTGGTTCGATTTCGATAAAGAAAAGGCTGCCGCTGAAACTCTGATCAGCAGAGGCTGCGTCATCATCGGCCAGCACGCCGACTCCGCCGGCGCTCCCACCGCTGTTCAGGAAGCGTTCAAGAAAGGCACCGTCGTCTATTCCGTCGGATACAACGTCTCTATGCTCGATGCATGCCCGGATGCCGCTCTGACCTCCGCTTCCAACACCTGGCAGGTCTATTACCAGTACGCATTCTCCGAAGCGATCAACGGCGGAAACATCGCCACGAACTGGGCGGCGGGCTACGGCAGGGCCGCAGTGAACACGACCGAGCTCGGAAAAGCCTGCGCTCCGGGTACCGAAGAGAAGGTTGCCGAGGTTGTCGCGAAACTGAAATCCGGCGAAGTGAAGGTTTTCGACACCACCAAGTTCACGGTTGGCGGTAAAAATGTCACATGGGCTTACGCGACCGACTCTGACAACGACTGGACGAACGATTCCAACAATGTCATTTCCGACGGTCAGTACTACGAGTCCTATGTCCAGAGCGCTCCGTCCTTCTCCCTGAGAATCGACGGCATCACCGAACTGAACTGATTGCGAAGTTATGCTGCGGGGAGCCGTTTTCAACGGCTTCCCGCCCTATTTTGTTGACCTTTGGGGGAATTTCCGATGGGCGAAAAAAACCCGATCATTCAATTGAAGGGAATCACGAAACGGTTTGGTACCAAGGTGCTCGCGAATGACGACGTCACCATGGACATCTATCCGGGAGAGGTTCTCTCGCTGCTCGGAGAAAACGGCAGCGGCAAAACGACTCTGCTGAATATGCTTTCGGGGATTTACTATCCCGACAGCGGGGAGATCTATGTCCGCGGGGAGCGCGTTTCCATCCGGTCTCCGCACGACGCCTATCTTCTCGGCATCTGCATGATCCACCAGCATTTCAAACTGGTGGAAGTTTTCAGCGCGACGGAGAACGTCGTTCTGGGTCTTCAGGAAAACGGAAAGATGGACCTGAAAAAAGCAGCCGCACGCATCCGCGAGATCTGCGAAGAGTACGGTTTCGAGGTCAATCCGGACCAGAAGGTTTACGACATGACCGTTTCCCAGAAGCAGACGCTTGAGATCGTCAAGGCGCTTTACAGGGGCGCCGACATCCTGATCCTCGACGAACCGACGGCGGTCCTGACGCCGCAGGAAACGGAGAAACTGTTCACGGTCATCAGAAACATGCAGAAGTCGGGAAAGACCATCATCATCATTACGCACAAGCTGCAGGAGGTTCTGGAGATCTCCGACCGCGTCGCGGTCCTCAGAAAGGGCAGATACATCGCGACAGTGCCGACGGCCGAGGCGACGGAGCAGTCGCTGACGGAAATGATGGTCGGCGGGAAAGTGGAGCTGAACATCGACCGTCCGGAGCCGAAAAATCCTGAACTGCGTATCCACGTCGCGCATCTGACCTGTCAGAATTCCGATCATCTGGACGCGCTGAAAGACGTTTCTTTCGACGCCTATTCCGGAGAGATCCTCGGGATCGCCGGGATTTCCGGATGCGGCCAGAAGGAGCTCCTGGAATCCATCGCCGGACTGCAGAAAATCGAGCCCGGCGGAGAGATCGTCTACTACGCGCCCGGCGGAGAAGCGGAATCGCTTGTCGGAAAGTCTCCCAAGAAAATCCGGAAGATGGGCGTCGCGCTCTCGTTCGTTCCCGAAGACCGTCTGGGTATGGGGCTCGTCGGCGGAATGGGAATGACCGGCAACATGATGCTGAAGGAATACAGCCACGGACTCTCTCCCGTGGCGGATCAGAAGCCGTCGAAGCGTCTTGCGGAACAGATCCGCGACGAGCTCGGCGTCGTCACGCCCTCCATTTCCACACCGGTCCGGATGCTTTCCGGCGGCAACGTTCAGAAGGTCCTTGTCGGAAGAGAACTTTCCTCCGCGCCGACCGTGCTGATGACGGCTTACGCCGTGCGCGGTCTGGACATCAATACATCCTATGTGATTTACCGCCTGCTGAATGAACAGAAGGAAAAAGGCGTCGCCGTCATTTTCGTCGGAGAAGACCTCGACGTCCTGCTCGCTTTGTCCGACAGGATCCTCGTCCTTTGCGGCGGCCGCGTCAGCGGACTGCTGGATGCCAGGACCGCGACGAAGGAGGACGTCGGGTATCTGATGACGAATCTTCCGAAAGCACAGGAAGGATGGAACGCATGAAAACAGAAAAGATACAGCACGACCCTCTGATCCATCTGACGAAACGTGCGCCGATGAAGCCGCTGCCGGCACTCGGCATTCGCGTCGCCGCTTTTCTGATCGCGCTTGCCGTCAGCGCACTGTTCGTATTCCTGACGGTCGGCGTCGACCCGTGGACGTTTTTGCGGACCATGGCGCGCGGAGCGTTCGGAATGCCCGGAATGGAAAACGCGGATTCATTCGACTCCTTCTGGCAGTTCCTGACTTCCAGTTATTTCTGGGCAACTTTCAAAACCGCCTGCAAACTGCTGCTGATCGGCGTGGCCCTCGCTCCCGCGTTCAAGATGCGCTTCTGGAATATCGGCGCGGAAGGCCAGGTGCTTGCCGGAGGCATGGGAGCGGCGTTCGTGATGTTCAATTAC
>CACZRJ010000031.1 GCA_902783535.1 uncultured Ruminococcus sp.
TCCAGATCCGCGACAAATTTCTTGACGGCGTCGATGGAGACGGGCGCGTCCACCAGTCCTCTGGTGCAGGCGTCCTCGCAGCGCTTGTTGCACACGCGGCCGCAGACGGACGGGAACGGGTTCTCCGTCTTGATCATGGCCAGCGCTTCGCGGTATTTCCCGTCTTTCGCCAGCTTCAGGTACGCCTGGATCGGCACGTGCGCGGGGCAGGCCGCCTTGCAGGGCGCGCTGCCGGCCGGATAGGTGTTGGAAGCGACCTGGTTGTCGCGGTAGTCCTCGTCCCAGGCGTATTCGCCCCAGCGGATCTTGTCCGGCAGGATGGTATGCGGATATTTGACTTCGGATCCGTCCTGTCTGCACAGCTTCTGTCCGAGCTTCACGGCGCCCGCCGGGCAGATCTCGACGCATTTGCCGCAGGCGACGCATTTCTCGCGGTCCACCTTCGACGTGTAGGCGCTGCGGGACAGGTAGGGCGTGTTGAACAGCATGCTCGTCCGGAGCGCGTTGCAGATCCGGACGTTGCAGTTGCAGATGTCGAAGATCTTGTTCTCGCCGTCGATGTTCGTGATCTGATGGACGTATCCGTTCTTCTCGGCGAGCTCGAAGATCTCCATCGCGCGCTCCTTGGTGATGTAGTGGGCGCGGTGGGTCTCGACGGCGTAGTCGGCCATGTCGCCCAACTGGACGCACCAGTCGTTGACGTCGTCGGTGCATCCGTCGCCGAGCACGGCGCGGGAGGCGCGGCAGGAGCAGATGCCCGCCGCGATGTGGCCTTCGTATTTGTTCAGCCAGTAGGAGATGCGTTCCAGCGTGATGGCTTCCTGCGTCGCGTCGATGGCCTTCTCGACCGGAATGACGTGCATGCCGATGCCCATGCCGCCGGGCGCGACCATGTGCGTGACGCCGGCGAGCGGGATGAAGGTCATGCGTTCGAAGAAGGACGTGACCGCCGGATTCTTCTCGATCCTGTCGAGGGAGGAATTGAACAGTTCCGCGCTGCCGGGCACGAAGAAGGACAGTTTGTAGCGCTTGATCTTCGGGGCGTTCGGAATGGGATGGTCGTCCTTCAGATTGTGCGTGTAGTTGTCGCCGTAGTCGTATTCGATGATGCCGATGACGGACATCTGCTCGTAGACTTCCTCGACGTGCTTCGGGTCGACGCCCTTGTGGAGCTTGATCAGGTCGTCCAGGGTATAATGCTTGCGGAGTTTCATCTTGAGCAGCATGTCGACCATTTCCGGCGTCAGCATCTCGCGGAGTCCCCAGTATTCCGGGTCGTTCGCGCTCACGCCGCCGAGCTTGTGCTTCACGACGTCCGTGATCTTTCTTCCGAGCTTGGCGTAGTTCTTCTGAAAGTCTTCCTCGTTCTGATACTTGCTGATGATCTTTTCGTTTTGCTTCGGCATGATCTATACCTCATTCATTTTGTTTTCGAACCAGTGGACCAGCGCGTCCATGTTCTCCCCCGTCTTCGCGGAGACCGGGATCATTTCGACGCTTCCGTTGCGGTATCCGACGTATTCCCGGCACTTCTCCAGATCGAAGTCGAACCAGGGCAGCGTGTCGGTCTTGCTGACGATCACGAGATCGCTCTTCTGGAAGACGAGCGGATACTTCAGCGGCTTGTCGTCCCCTGCCGGGACGGACAGGATGACGATATTCTCCGTCGCGCCGGTGTCGTATTCGGCCGGGCAGACGAGATTGCCGACGTTCTCAAGGAACACGATGTCGAAGTCCCCGCCGAGCGACGCCAGCCCTTCGGCCGTCATTCCGGCGTCGAGATGGCACATGCCGCCCGTATGCAGCTGCACGGACGCGCAGCCGGTCTTTTTCGCGACGGTCAGGGCATCAACGTCCGAGTCGATGTCCGCTTCCATCACGGCGATCCTGTATTTCTTCGACAGCCGGCGGATCAGCTCCACGAGCAGCGTCGTCTTGCCGCTGCCGGGAGACGACATCACGTTGAACAGACGCGTTTTTTTCTTCCGGAGCTCCTCCCGCAGTTTCTCCGCGGCGAGGTCGTTGTCCCCGAAGACGCTCTTCGAAAGCAGGATGGTCTTCACGACGGGTTCACTCATGGCCCACCTCCGACGCGATCCTTTTTTTCAGATATTCCGCGAGTTCCGGGATCCCTTCCCCGGTCTTCGCGCAGACGAAGAACAGGTCCGCGCCCGCGTTCCGCTTCCGGATGTTGGCGACCGCTTTCTCCCTGTCGAAGTCGAAGACCGGACAGACGTCCGTCTTGGTGACGGCGACGGCGGAAGCGACCTCGAACATCAGCGGGTACTTCAGCGGCTTGTCGTCCCCTTCCGGGACGCTCGTCAGGACCAGGTTCATATTTGCGCCGGTGTCGAACTCGGCCGGACAGACGAGATTGCCGATGTTTTCGAGAAACACGACGTCCAGCCCGTCGAGCCCGAGCGCCTCCAGCGCCTCCATGCTCATCTGGCACGTGATGTGGCAGGCGCCGCCCGTATGCATCTGGATCGTCCGGACGCCGGTCGCGCGTTCGACGTCGAGCGCGTCCTTCTCGGAATCGATGTCCGCTTCGATCACGCCGATCCGGTATTCCGAGAGCAGCGGGATCAGTTTCTTCAGCAGCGTGGTCTTACCCGCGCCGGGAGACGACATGACGTTGACGTAGAAGACGTTTTTCGTCTTCGTCAGCGCGCGGACGTCTTTCGCCCGCTCGTTGTTGCGGGACAGGATGTCCTCTTTGATGAGAACGGTTTTCATGTATATTTCCGGCTTATTCGAACGTGCCGTACTGTGCGATCGCTTCGTCGATGGTGAGTTCGCCCTTGCCGACCTTGAACGCCGCGACGCGGATCTGGACCGTGAGCTGATCCTTGACGCCGAGCACTTCGGGAGAGAAGGTCATTTCAGCGGGCACCTTTCCGAACGGCGCGTAGACCGCGTCGAACGCCATGTCCTTCGTCGGGGTGACCAGACGCTTGACGGACGCCATGTCGTTCAGTTCCTTTTCGGAGACGAGGAAGCGCATGAACTCGTTCGTCATGTCCAGATCGCTGCAGTCCTTGTTGACGGAGAACTCGATGGACGGGCTGTCGATGAAATATCCGCCTTTGTCCGTCATGGGGATCGGATGGAACGAATACGCGAAAGGAGAATTCGTGAACGCTTCGGACTGGCTCTCGCGCTTTTTGGTCCCGGACACCGTGTCGCCGGCGCAGACCATCATCGGGACGTCGCCCTCGAAGAAGCGGAGGATGACCTTTGAGTAGTTGTCCTCGATCTTGTCGCATTCGGCGAGATCGACGTACCCGCTCTTCATGAGCTGATCGACGGCCTCGAGCGCGGGACGCATATATTCGCCCGCAGCGGGATCGAGGCTGTTGGCCTTCGCGAGCGCGTCGGCATTGCCGGCGAGAGACGCGAGGAACAGCGGATACGCGACCGTGTTCATCAGGCAGCTGGACGATTTGAGGCTGTAGCCCATCACGGGGCTCTTGTAGCCCTTGTCACTGAACGCCTTGCAGACGGCGTCGAATTCGGCCTTCGTGGTCGGAACGGAGAGCCCCTCCTTCTTGAACAGGTCGTCGTTCACCAGCATTCCGTAGGTTCTGGAGAAGACCGGCACCATCGTGACTTTGCCTTCCGCGTCGCGGTTGATCAGACCGGGACGGATGCAGTCGAGGTTCAGCTTCAGCGCGGGGTCCGAAAGCACTTCCATGTGCGAGACGACGGAATCGTACTTCTCGTTGCCGATCATCCACGCGTAGGAGAAAAAAATGTTCGGCTTGTCGTTTCCGCCCAGCGCGGTCCCGATCGAGTTGTTGTAGTCGTCCAGCTTCACGTAGCTGAGACGCACGTTCGGATAGTGCGCGTTGAACCGGTCGAACGCGGCTTCCAGCGCCTCGAAGTTGTCGTAGCTTCCGGCGACGGTGATGCTGCAGTTCCGGGCCGTGTCCAGCGCCGGCTTGAATTCAGCCGAACCGCTTCCGGCGCAGGCTGCGAACGATACCGCCGCGACGACGGCGAGAATGATGCAGAGCAGTTTCTTCATTGTTTATTTTCCTCCCTGATCCTTCGGATCTCTTTGATGACGAGTTTGATGTCGACGGGCTTCGCGATATGCCCGTTCATGCCGGCGTTCAGGCATTCCGTAACGTTCTCGGAAAACGCGTCCGCCGTCATGGCGACGATCGGTATCGAGGACGCCCACGGATCGTCCAGCGCGCGGATCGTCCGCGTGGCCTCAAGCCCGTTCATCTCCGGCATCTGGATGTCCATGAAGATCAGCTCGTAGCTGCCGCATGCGGCCTGCTCCATTTTTTCGACGGCGATGCGCCCGTTTTCGGCGCGTTCCGCCGTGATCCCGTACATGCCGAGCAGCGCGGATATGATCTCCCAGTTGAGATCGTTGTCCTCCGCGACGAGAATGTTCAGTCCCGCGAGGTCGGAGTAGTCGCTCTCCGGCTCGACGGATTTCGCCTCGGTCCCGAGCAGTTCGCTCATCTTGTCGTAGAGCGTGGACCGGAACAGCGGCTTGGAAAGGAATCCGTTGGCTCCGGCGTCCTTCGCCTGGTCTTCGATGTCCGACCAGTCGTAGGCGGAGATCAGCAGAACGGGCGTGTCGGCGCCCACTTCCGCACGGATCCTGCGGATGGTCTCCGTGCCGTCGATGTCCGGCATCTTCCAGTCCAGGATCACGACGCCGTAATCCCGGCCTTCGCTGTGACGGTGCGCGACCATCCCGAGCGCTTCCAGCCCGCCGGTCGCCCGGTCGGCGTTCAGGCCGAGGGAGTTCAGCGTATCGACGGCGGTCTCCAGAAGGACCTCGTCGTCGTCGACGATCAGGACGTCCATCGGATCGAGTTTCATGTCTTCTCTCTGCACGTCCGCGACCGGGATGTCGAGCAGGACTCTGAACGTGGTACCCTTCCCCTGCTCGCTTTCGCATTCGATGGTCCCGCCCATCAGGTCGACCATCTGCTTGGTGATCGCCAGACCGAGTCCGGTCCCCTGTATCTTATTGACGCGGCTGTCCGTCTGCCGCGAGAAGGGCGTATACATGGTCGCCATGAACTCCGGACTCATGCCCATGCCGTTGTCCGCCACGACGTAGTTCAGCCGGACGCATCCGGGCTTCTGGCTTTCCTCCTCGCCCATGTCCACGCTGACCCGTCCGCCGGCCTGCGTGTATTTGATGGCGTTGGAGAGCAGGTTGATGTAGATCTGGTTCAGCCGGAGCTGGTCGGCGTAGAGGTATTCCTTCTCCATCCGGCTGACGCGGAAGTTGAAGTCGATGTTCTTCTCCTTGACCATCGGCTGAGACATGTTCACAAGGTTCTCCACCGTTTCGACGACGGAGAAGGTCTGCGGGCTGAGATTCAGCTTTCCGCTCTCGACCTTCGAGATGTCCAGAATGTCGTTGATCAGCGTGAGCAGATGATTGCTCGCGAGCGTGATCTTCCGCAGGTTCTCGCCGACGGCTTCCGTGTCCCCGAGATTCTTTTCCGCGATCGTCGTCAGTCCGATGATCGCGTTCATCGGCGTGCGGATGTCGTGCGACATCGTCGAAAGGAAGTCGGTCTTCGCCCTGTTCGCCGACGCGGCTTCTCTGGCCGCGACCTGAAGTTTCTTGTTGAAGATGAGCATGACGACGAGGTCGAACAGGAACAGGGCCAGGAGCCCCGCGGAGACGACGCCGATCAGGAGCCAGTTCTCCGTGCTGACGTGCAGGTCCTTTACCGGCATGAAGCCGAGCAGCGTCCATCCTTCCGTCGCGGCGACCTGCGTATATCCGAGGATCCAGTCCTCGCCGCGGGAGTTCAGCATGTTGAAGGAGCCCGTCGAGGAGGTGACGGAATTGAAGAGTTCCTGCGAAGACGCAAGATCGGTCGCGTTGTACGACCTGTAGAACTCGAAGAAGCTGGAGTTTTTGAAGGAATGTCCCTTGATGATGTAGTCGCCGTCCGCGTCGATGATGGAAAGCTCGATGCTCTCGAACTCCTCCTGCGGGAAGACCCATTTCTGCTCCAGTTCCGCGACCGGAAGAATGCGGAGCAGGATCGCGTCGCGGGGCAGTCCGGTATTCTGGTCGTTCACCTTGACGAAGTTGCAGAAGGCGATGGACTGTTCGCCGTTGACGGGGTTCGTGTATGCGCGGGAAACGTTGATGGATTCCCCGATCGGATCGATCCAGCTCAGGTCGTTCAGGAGGTTCATGCGCTCGTACGAAACCGTGAAGTCGTCCGGAGCGTCCTGCCTCGCCCTTGTGGAAAGACCGGACTTGGTGTCGAGATATACGATGTGCGCGGAGGCGTTCGGGAGCACGTGGGAGATGCGGATGTAGGAAACGGCCTCCGGAATGGTCATGCCCTTGTTTTCGATATACTTCGCCCACACGTCGCAGATGCGCTGCTCGCCTTCCAGATAGTTTTCGGTGACATGCCCCATGGTGATCGTGGTGTTCTCGAAATGCTCGATCTGCCTCTGGGTCATATCTCTGTTCTCAAAATATGAATCGATGATCACAAAGGCCAGTATGCCGATGATGAGAAGCACGTTGGCGATAATGACTCCCGTCTTCTTCACTGCTTCGCAAAGCCTCCTTTCTTCCCCGGGTTTCCTGCACGGATGCGCCGGCGGAATGGCCGCGCGCGGTTCCCGTTTTCGGACGGCGCGCAGACTTCCGACAATTTTACATAATCAATATATCATCTGTTTTTCGCAATGTCAATGATTTTGGCGTGAAAAGGCCCTTTCAATCATGACACGGCCGGATCCGCGCCTGTGGATCGCTTAAGGCCACGAGTCGTTCACGTGCGCCAAAACATGGAATCATTTTTCGATCAGATCCTCGATCGAACATCCCAGCGCTTTTGCAATGCCGTACAGCGTTTCGACGCTCGCTTTGTTGATATCCTTACGGCGCTGTTCGTACATCTGGATTGAACGGAGACTCGCTCCGGACTGTGTTGCAAGTTCAGCCTGTGTGCAGCCGTATGTCGCGCGGATCCGTTTCAGGTTGGTATCTTTGAAATGATCTTTGATCCGCTCTTCCGCTATATCGACGAACTTTGTGATGTCAGCTTCGTGGAGAGTGTAATACATCTTCCGGAGATCATCGAAGGTCAGCACTTTGAAAATGTCGCCGTATCGTCTTGCCGAATACCATTGATAGTACGCCACAGCCCACCCGATCCA
>CACZRJ010000032.1 GCA_902783535.1 uncultured Ruminococcus sp.
GGACCATTTGCTTGACAACGGATATTCAGAGCGGTATCTCGAAGCAACGATCAAACCGGGGAATTATATCCTCTATGCCGAGTTCCTTATTTCCTCGCCGAATTCCGATGTGGAGACCGAAAGCGTCGATGTACGGATCGACCGGAAAAGCTGGCGCGTCTTGAACCTGACTCGCGAAGGATCTTCGCTTCGCGTCTGCGCCGTTTCTCCTGGAGTCAAGGCGTCCGGTGAAGACATGAAGGAAAATGACAGCAATTCTTTTTCGACGCTGATCATCATTCTTTTCTGCGTGATGGCGGTCGTCGTCATCGCGGCAGTCGTTCTGACTGTTGTCATTTCCAGAAGGAAAACTGGAAAAGAAAATTGAAGCCTTTCCACAGAACAAACGAAATGGAGCGCTTGCGATGTATCAAGAAATACTGACCGCCATCAAAGAATTTGAATGCATCATCATCCACCGCCATTCCAAGCCTGACGGAGATGCCATGGGAAGCCAGATCGGACTGAAAAAATGGATGAACCATCATTTTCCCGATAAGCGGGTATTTCAGGTCGGAGACGATGCGGGACGCTTTTCTTTTATGGACGGTTCCGTCATGGACATCGTTCCGGACAGTTGTTACGAAGGCTCGCTCGTGATCCTTCTGGACACGGCGGTTCCCGCTTTGATCAGCGACAACCGGTATCAGCTCGCAAAGAAGACGATCCGTTTCGATCACCATCTGTATGTCGCGAAATTCACGGATCTCGAGTGCGTTGATTCCACATTCGAGAGTTGCTGCGGCCTGCTGACCGACTTCATCCTGAATTCAGGCTATCCGCTGACGCCGGAATGTGCACTTCCCCTTTATACGGGGATGGTGACAGACTCCGGGCGGTTCCGCTATGATTCAACGACGCCCAGAACGTTACGTCTCGCCGCCGCGCTCCTGGAGCAGGGATTCGACCTGAACGAACTCTATCGCAATCTGTACTCCGAAACGATCGAAAAAATGCAGATCAAGGCAGCGTTCATCAATAAAATCCGGACGCTTCCCGGAAACGTCGCATTTATCATGACGACCTCCGAGGAACTCGAGAAACTCGGAATGGATCCCTTCACCGCATCGAGAGGAATGGTCGGCGTAATGGCCGATATCACCGGGATCGACACATGGGTGAACTTCACCCAATCGGAAGAAGGCGTCCTGTGCGAACTCCGCTCTTCAAAATACAATATTCAGCCGATTGCGGTAAAATACGGAGGCGGCGGCCACGCCAAGGCAAGCGGCGCGGTCGTTCCTGATTTTGAAACTGCCATGAAAATGGTCGCGGACCTGCAGTCGCTGGCAGCAGATTAAGGACGGAAATCATCATGAAATCAAGCGAGCAGAACATGATTCTCCAGGCGAGAATTCTGGAAACAATAAAAGCATTCGACCGCATCGTCATCTGCCGCCACAGACGGCCCGACGGTGACGCCTACGGTTCGACTTTCGGACTGCGCGAGATCCTTCGCGACGCTTTTCCCGCCAAGGATATCCGGCTGATCAACGACGACCATTCGGATTATCTCTCTTTCATCGGAGATGACGATCTCCCCTTTTCAGACGAGGAATACAGGGAATCGCTTTTCATCGTCCTTGACACCGGTACCAAAGACCGTGTTTCCCAGAAGCATCTGAACGACGCGAAATTCCTCATCAAAATCGATCATCATATCGACAACCTTCCTTACGGAGACATCTCATGGGTGGAAGACGCCCGCTCATCCGCATGTGAAATGGTCGCGTCCTTCTGCCTGTCATTTCCGGAAACGCTCCGATTGAGTCCTGTTTCCGCCTCCTACCTGTTCACGGGCATGGTCACGGATACCGGCCGGTTCCGCTATGAAGGAACGGACGGAGATACGATGCGGATCGCCGGAGCGCTCATGGATCAGGGCATCGACCGCGAAATGATTTTCGCGAATCTGTATATGGATCCGTATGACGTCGTCGTCTTTTCCGCAAACGCCATGAAAAACATTCGACGAACGGAGAACGGTGTTGCCTATCTTCACGTCACGACTGGAATGATCAAAAAATACGGCATAACGACGGAACAGGCCAGCGCCAGCGTCAGCCTGATGGACTCCATCCGCGGCAGTTTCATTTACATCGCATTCATCGACTACCCGGACGGTACCATACGCGTAAGGCTCCGTTCCAGATTTATCGACATACAGAAGCTTGCCTCCAAATACCACGGCGGAGGTCACGCGAACGCGAGTGGCGCGACCCTTTCCGGCAGAAAGGAAATGAATGCGCTTTTGAGGGACGCGGATGCCATTTTGAAAGAAGCGAAACAAGCGCATAAGGAGTGGATATGAGATTCTTGATCACCAACGACGACGGAATACAGAGCCCCGGACTGGCGATCCTCGCAAAATGGGCCAGAACGGTTGGCGAAGTCGCGATCGCGGCGCCGAAAGAGCAGCAGAGCGGAAAAAGCCAGTCGATCGAACTCACCAAGCACATCGAAGTCACCAAAGTCCCTTTCGAAGGTGTCGAAGAAGCCTATATGATCGACTCCACCCCCTCTGACTGCGTGCGGATCGCTTTGCGCGGTCTCCGTCTTCCCTGCGACATCATCCTTTCCGGGATCAATTACGGATGGAACATGGGTGCGGACATCAACTATTCCGGAACCTGCGGCGCGGTTTTCGAAGGATCGTTTCTCGGAAAAAAAGCGGTCGCCTTTTCCTGCGGCGTCAAGTCATATGAAGGCGCGGAAAAGAATCTCGGCCGGGTCTATGACTATCTGCTGAATAACGGTCTGTTCCGCTATAACGATATCTACAATGTCAACTTCCCGGACGAACCGCGCGGAATCCGGATCACAAGGCAGGGCGGGCACTATTACGAAGACAATTTTGTTCTTTCGGACACAAAACCCGGACACTACAGAGCGGACGGGTTCTGCGTTCACAAGAATCTTCACAGCGATGAAGTCGATACCGACGCGGTCGTTGACGGATACATTTCCGTTACGCCCCTCTCGCTGGACCGCACGGCAGCCTCATTCCACCTGCTGTACGATCAGCAGAAGTCTTTCGTCGACCGCAAGTAAAACCCTGCTTCCATGGAACAGTACCGCAGTGCTGTTCCTTTTTCATTCATCCGCAAATGATAATGAACATGCATTCATTGATTCTCCATTTTTCAAAAAATGATGTATAAAATCAGAAGGATTAATTGGGTAATTTGCGATTTGAATTTCATTGACTGAGAACAGGCTTTGTGATAAAATCATATAGGTAAGAGAAGTTTACTGTGAGAGGCTTATTGCATGAGCAACTATACCGATCTGAGGACAGAACAGCCGAATCCGAACACCGGATCGATCGATCAGATGACTTCCCTGGAGATTGCCTCTTTGATCAACAGAGAAGATCGGACCGTCGCGGACGCTGTAGGAAATGCATTGAACGAGATCGCTGAAGCGATCGACTGGTACGCGGAAGCACTGAAGCGAAACGGACGAATCTTTTACTGCGGTGCCGGAACA
>CACZRJ010000033.1 GCA_902783535.1 uncultured Ruminococcus sp.
GTCCGTCCGCAGAACGCCCGCAACGAGGTTTACGCCGTGTTCGGACGCAATGCCCGCGTACAGCTGATGCAGAGGACCGTTTTCCGTGAAGTTGGCGGGAACGGCGCTTTCCGGCAGGACGATCCATACGGGTCCGTCAGAACCGGACTGCGCTTTCGCCGCTTCCGAAGCCATGTCGATATATGTCTGCAAAACACGCGCTTTCTGATCCGTGTCCCACTTTTTCTCGGTGGAGGCGTTGCCCTGAACGATCGAGACGCTGATTTCCGTTTTGTCCGTTCCGGCATGCATCACCACCAGACCGCTGATCATGCATACGGCAAGCATGAGTCCCGCGAGACCGGTCGAACGCAGGATCCGTCCGCGCGCGAACATCCTTCCGATCATGACGGAGATGAAGACGACGGCGAACGCGATGCCGGCCGTTCCGAAGAAGGAAGCGGTATTCAGCATGGGCGTGAACCCGGTCTGCGAGAGCGCGACCGACGCCCACGGGAAAGCGAAGTCTCCGAGCGTCGTCAGCCATTCGTGGACCACCCACAGGGAAGAAACGCCCAGCGCGTGGAAGAGCGGACCTTCCGGCAGGAAACGCGTGAACTGCATGACGAGCGCTGACAGCCCCGCGTGGATGAGCGGGATCAGAAGACACGCCAGAATGACGATGAGCAGCGACTGTCCTTCGGTGAATCCCGCGCCGGTCAGCGGATGCAGCGCCGACAGGAAGGAATACAGGGGGAGGTACAGCCCGAGAAAAAAGAGAAGATACGCGCGGAAGTCCTTCTTTTTCAGAAATCTTTCCTTCAGATAGAAGAAGAGACCCAAGGACAGAAACGAGAGGACGAACCAGCCCTCGAAGAAGTACGGGACGGAAAACAGCGCGCCGGCCCCGAAACAGAGGACCCAGGGCAGAGCGGAGCGCAGAAAACGTCTCACGGGAGGATCCTGCCGGCCGCTTCCGCCATCGGGACCAGCGCCTTGAAGGCGGTCTCGAACGCTTCCTTCTGCGTGCGGAAGGTCCGCTTGTGCCGGATCTCGGCGCCTTCCGCTGCGAGCGCGGAGAGCCCTGCGAAGTCCATCAGATGGGGTTCGACGGTCAGGATCACGGTGCTTCCTTTTCTTTCCGGATCATCGGCCACGTCTTTCAATATCTCCTTCAGGCAGGCTTTTCCTTCGCCGGGGACGACGATGTCGCCGTTCTCGTCGGCGTCCTTCAGATGCATGTATTCGACGTATTCTTTGAGTTTCGCGTAGGCAGGACGCGCGTCCATTCTGCAGAAGGCGAAGTTTCCGGGGTCCAGGACGGCTTTCAGCCGGCCTCCGAATTCCTCGAGCAGTCTCTTCTCAGACGCGATCGATTCGCCGTAGATGTCCTTTTCGTTCTCGTGGCAGAGAACGAAACCGCGTTTTTCCGATTTCTCGAGCATTCTTTCCATCCGCTCGAAAACGGCGCTTTCAAAGGACGGATCCCTTTCCGGCCGGTCTTTCGGCGGATAGAAGCTGAACATCCGGATCCGCTGACAGTCCAGCATTTCGCCGATGTCCATGACGCGGTCCAGCAGTTTCAGATGCGCGTCAAAATCGTCGTCCGTGCGGATCTTTCCGATCGGGGACCCGAGAGCGGACAGACCGATCCCGGATTCGCGGAGTTTTCGTCCGACTTCTCTGACGTCTTCGTCATTCAGGCTGACGAAGGACTTTCCGTCCACGCCGCGCAGTTCCAGCAGAGAGATGCCGAGTTCCTTCAGCGACGACAATTGCACGTCGAACGAGGGATCGATCTCGTCGGCGAACGCGGAGAAGCGGAAACAGACGGGAGACCGGCTCATGCGTATGCCCTCCTCATCAATACACGGCAACGATCTTGCCGGCTTCGAAATATCCGGTGTAAGTCCGTTTGCCCGTTTCGGAAACGGTCGTGTAGTAGGCGACGGAGCCGTGCTCGAACGTTCCGTCCTCCTTCTGGACGAACTGTCCGTTTTCGTCGACTTTGCGGGTGTCCATCAGGTTGTTCCAGAAACTTCCGTAATACGACGTTCCGTCCGCCCAGGTGTACAGTCCCGTGCCGGAGCGCTGGTCGTTGCGGTAGTTCCCGTCGTAGACGTCGCCGTCCGGGAAGGTGAAAACGCCCTCGCCGTTCTTGACGTCCGATTCGAAATTGCCCTTGTAGACGGCGCCGTTCGCCCAGGTGAACGTGCCGTAGCCGCTCTTGACGTCCTTGTCGAAGTTGCCTTCGTATTTGTTGCCGTTGACGAACGTGAACACGCCGTAGCCCTGTTTCATGGAATCCTGCAGTCCGCCGGTGTACACGTCGCCGTTCGCATAGGTGAACGTGCCGGTGCCGGTCAGCTTGTCTTCATAGAACTGGCCTTCGTAGACGTCTCCGGTAGCGGAGAAGACCATCTTGCCGCTTCCGTGGCGCATCAGTCCGTTCAGTTCGCCGGTATAGACGTCGCCGTTGGAATAGCGGATGGTGTTGTTCAAGGCGTCGAGCTCCGCGGTCCGCCCGTCGGGATAGTTGATCGTTCCGGTCGTCGGGTGTCCGTCCTCATATTTCCCGATGAACTTCACGCCCTCCTGGGAAGTGAAGCGCAGGTTGAAAAAGAACCACATGACGCCGACGGTCACGACGACAAGGATCAGCGCGACGATGATGACGATTTTCAATGGATTTGTTCTTCTCATGTCAGAACTCCAAATGTTTTCTTGGGAAAAGCGGGGATCCCGTTCCCGTCAGGACGGTCCCAGCCTGCCCCAGAGCGAGGTCAGACCCGGCCACAGATAGACGGCGCCGATGAACGCGCCGACGATCAGCAGGATGCAGATCAGGATGAGCGGAAGCGAAAACTTTTCCTTCCGGAATTTCGATTCCGCCCGCGAGACGTTTTCTTCGGGGATATAGTATTTCGCGGGATCTCCGGATACGGACTTCACGACGGTCCCGAGCGGGCCGTGCCCTTTCAGTGCGGCCTTCAGGTAGCCGTTTCCGCGGACGCCGAGTTCATCGGTGCTTTTCGCCGTTTCCGGGGTGTTCGCCTTCGTTTCCAGCAGTTTCCGGACGAACTTTCCGAGCGACAGCCGCATGACGACCACCGCGACCGCCGCGATTGCGATCCCGGTCAGCAGCATCCAGAGGACGGTTTTGACGTCGAACGGCATGGCTTCAGTTCTTCGGACGGATGGCGTCCTGACCGCCCATGTAGGGACGCAGGACTTCCGGGATCCGGACGGAGCCGTCCGGCTGCAGGTTGTTCTCGAGGAAAGCGATCAGCATGCGGGGCGGCGCGACCACGGTGTTGTTCAGGGTGTGCGGCAGATACTTGCCGCTTTCGCCGTTCACGCGCATCTTGAGCCGTCTCGCCTGCGCGTCGCCGAGGTTGGAGCAGGAGCCGACTTCGAAATATTTCTGCTGACGGGGAGACCATGCTTCGACGTCGACGGATTTCACTTTCAGGTCCGCCAGGTCGCCGGAACAGCATTCCAGCGTACGGACGGGGATGTCCATCGAGCGGAAGAGATCGACCGTGTTCTGCCACAGTCTGTCGAACCACATTTTGGAGTCTTCCGGCTTGCAGACGACGATCATTTCCTGCTTTTCGAACTGGTGGATGCGGTAGACGCCGCGCTCTTCGATGCCGTGCGCGCCCTTCTCCTTGCGGAAGCAGGGGGAGTAGCTGGTCAGCGTGTAGGGCAGATTCTTTTCGTCGATGATCTGGTCGATGAACCGGCCGATCATGGAATGCTCGGACGTGCCGATGAGGTACAGGTCCTCGCCTTCGATCTTGTACATCATCGCGTCCATCTCGGCAAAGCTCATGACGCCGTTGACGACCGCCGAGCGGATCATGAAGGGCGGAACGACATAGGTGAACCCGCGTCCGATCATGAAGTCTCTCGCATATGCCAGAACGGCGGAATGCAGACGCGCGATGTCGCCGATGAGATAGTAGAATCCGTTGCCCGCGACGCGGCCGGCCGCGTCGAGATCGATGCCGCCGAAGGATTCCATGATGTCCGTGTGATAGGGGATCGGGAAGTTCGGGACGACCGGTTCGCCGAAGCGCTGAACTTCCACGTTCTCGCTGTCGTCTTTGCCGATCGGAACGGACGGGTCGATGATGTTCGGGATGACCATCATGTCGGCGGTCAGCTTCTCCTCGACTTCGCGCTCCTCGGCGGTCAGACGGTCGATGTCGGCGCCGAGTCCGGCGATCTTCTTTTTCAGCTCTTCCGCTTCTTCGCGTTTGCCCTGTCCCATCAGCGCGCCGATGTTCTTGGAGCCTTTGTTCCGCTCGGAGCGGAGGGACTCGACTTCCGCCTTGATGGCGCGGTTGCGCGCGTCGAGCGCGATGACTTCGTCGACGAGCGGAAGCTTCGCGTCCTGGAATTTGTTACGGATGTTCTGCCGGACGATGTCCGGGTTTTCTCTCAGAAATTTCAGATCGATCATGATTCGTTTGTCTCCTGTCTATTCTTCTTCAAAAAAGTCGTTTCCGCAAAGGGAGCGGATGAGCGTCTCCAGGTCTTTCGGGGAGGAGAATGCAAGCTGCAGCCTGCCGCTCGCGCCGTCCGCCGATCTGCGGATGGACGCCTTCCTGCCGACGCTGTCTGAGATCCTGCGTTCCAGCTTCCTGTAGTAGTCGGCCGTGACCGGATGGTCGACCCGTTTTTTCACCGGCTGCTTGCTCAGCCGCGCAAAGTTTTCAAGCTGACGTACGGACCACTCGCCTTCGACGCATTTGAGCGCGAGATCCGTCAACTCCGCTTTCGAGTGGGTCTCCTCCAGGGAAAGCAGCGCGCGGACGTGTCCGTAAGACAGCTTTCCTTCCTTCACCAGCGACAGGATGTCGTCCGGGAGCCGGAGGATCCGCAGCAGGTTCGCGACCTGGGAACGGGATTTGCCGACCTGTTCGGCGACCTGCTCCTGCGTGAGCGAGAAGCGGTCGATCAGATCTTTGTATCCGTTCGCTTCCTCGACCGGATTCAGGTCCTCCCGCTGGAGGTTTTCCACGAGGGATACGAGGGACGCCTGTTCGTCCGTCCAGTCTTTGACGATCGCCGGGACCGTCTGCAGTCCCGCGAGTCTGGACGCGCGCCAGCGGCGTTCGCCGGCAATCAGCTCGTAATATCCGTTTTCCTTTTTCCGGACGATGACCGGCTCGATCAGTCCGTGCTTCGCAATGGAGTCGGCCAGTTCCGCAAGCGCGGTCTCTTCGAACTGTTTTCTCGCCTGTTTCCGGTTCGGCTCGATGTCCGAAAGGCGCAGTTCCTGAATGCCGTCTTTCGCTTCCGCTCCGGCAAACAGCGGCTCGTTGTCTTCCAGAAGCGCTTCCAGTCCGCGTCCGAGTCCGCCCCGACGGCCTTTTTTCGTGTTTTCTCCGTTCGGATTCGCCATTGTTTGTTTTCCTCCTTAAGAGCGTGAATGAATGATCAGCCTTCGCTGCGGCAGCGTTCCATGATCTCCAGCGTCAGCTGCCCGTAGGCCGCAGCCGCCTTCCCGTGCGGGTCGTAGACCGTGATCGGCATGCCGTAGCTCGGCGCCTCGCTGACGCGGACGGACCGCGGGACGGGCGTCTTGAAGATCTTGCCCGGGAAGAAACGCTTGATCTCTTCCAATACGCTCACGGTCAGGTTCAGCCGCCCGTCGTACATGTTGATCTGCACGCCGAGCAGTTTCAGCCCCGGGTTGTATTTCGCCTGGATCCGTCTGACCGTCGCGTTCAGCTGAGACAGGCCTTCCAGGGAATA
>CACZRJ010000034.1 GCA_902783535.1 uncultured Ruminococcus sp.
AGTAAATACGTTATGCTATAACTGTTCGAAGGTTCAGTGATGCCTAACGTTTGGAACCTGCCACATTTATGTGTGCAGAGCAGTCAGGAACTCCGCAGTCAGCGCCTCTGCGGGAAGCTCGGCATGCGCCGCGAAGGGCTGTTTCTGGAATTCATCTCGTTCGTAGATCATCCCGACGGCAGCCCCCGATATGAGAACACGTATCAGTATGCCATTCTGAAAAAGGAATGGCGCTGACCAACAGAGACTTGAAAAGAAAAAGGGACGAAATACCATCCCGGTAAACCGGGGTGCCAAAGGAGAAGACATGTTTACCGTCAATCATAAAGACCTCAGGTTGTCTTTTAACGAATTTCACGATGTTTCGGACAAAGATATGCCACAGTACGGCGAATTCTGCCTGCTCGAGCTGAAAAACGGCGATTATACCGCGGGAAGTTGGAATCCCAAAGATGACCGCGGCAAAAAATCAACTTCCGGAGAATTCATCCGCGGAACAGCCGACTCGATAGAGTCGGGCGAGGTTGAGAGATGGCACTCTCTGGAATGCTATGACCTGTCCGAGAGTCTTAAAGAAGAGGGTATCAACTGGATCAATCTCGGGCCGGAAAAAGAAGGATGGCACAGCGTTCAATTTGAGAATTTCAAGTCGTTTGCCGACAGAAAAAACCCGAAGGAGGAACAGTACTGTCTTCTGATCATGAAAGACGGGACTCTGGCTGCGGGAAGATGGAACAAGTGGCGGCACGAAGCAGGAGGGTCGTTTATTTACGCGCCTGCGCTGGCAAGCCACGGCTCGGATGAAGTGTGGGCATGGACGCCGCTCAGTACCGACGAGTTCTTCGCGGTGGAACTGGAAGCGGAAAAGGAGAGAAAGCACGAAAAGAAGCTGAACCGGAATCCATCGACGGACCCGGAACTGTTCAAGTTCGGGACGAATATCAGCGTATACTACGAAAAAGCGCTTGAAAAGCTGCGCGAAGAGTTCCGCTGGGCAACTCTTACGATGATGAAGAAACGCACTCCGGTCTGGCAGATCGCGCCTCTTCATGGCAAATATGTTTTCGGCCAGATCAGCAAAGACTATTCTGATGACTCGGACATTGTGACCTCATGGACAGAAGGCACCACCGCGGAAGAGTTCATCGATTTTCTTTACAAGTATACGCACGATACGGTTGAACACGCAAATCCGGAAGAGAAATTCAAGTTCGGCACGGACATAAACGTATATCTGGAAAAAGCTTTCAATACCGTAAAAAAGGATTATCACTGGCTTGACAAAACGATGCTCGGAAAGACGTGGAAGTATAATATAAAGAAAGTCGGCGGGGATCTTGAATTCGTCAGAAAATACCAGGCCAAAGACAAGTATTCCGTGCTCGATGTCGAAAGCGCCGAACAGTTTATAGAATACGTTGTGTACGACTATCAGAATTTGGCGCTCAGGGAAAATGAGGCCGTGGCAAGTTATGCTCCCTCGTTCGGCTTCATCAGCATCCACGGCTGGAATCTTGAACGTTATGAATTCTACAGGCTGAAATCAGGCGACTACAAAGTGAGCGTAACGGCAGGAAACCGCACGACCGGCGGCAGCAGGGATTTCTTCATCACGCCCGACTGCTTCGAGGCAAAGACATATGAGGAATTCCTTGACCGTTATCTGGAGATCGTTCCGGGCCATTCGTTCGGCCTCGGAAAAGAAGACCTTCTTCCGGACAGGGACCTGCAGAAATTCCTCGGATATTGAGAGGACGTATCAAAACTGCGTCCGGACATGACCGAACGGAATCGAAATTCGAGATTACTGATCGTTGCATTGAGGAGGCAAGTGCGTTTCTTCAGACGGGAGGCAAATACGTCTGATCTGACGTGGAAGGGTTGAATTATGAACTATATCAGAGTGACGAAAGAGAACCTTGAGAAAGAGCATATCTGCTGCGCCATCTCCAACAACAAGGACATACAGGTTTCTTCCAAGAAAGCATGGCTTTCGGATCGGCTGGAAGAGGGGCTTGTCTTTTTGAAAAGCACGGAGCGCGGAAAATGCTTCATTGAGTACATCCCTGCGGAAAATGCATGGAACCCGATTACGGCTGACGGATACATGTACATTAATTGCATGTGGGTGTCCGGTTCATTCAAGGGACACGGATATTCAAACGATCTTTTGGGTGCGTGTATTGCTGACAGCAAAGGTCAAGGCAAAAAAGGGCTCTGTATTCTAAGTTCCGCAAAGAAAAAACCGTTTCTTGCCGATCCGAATTTCCTGGCGTATAAAGGTTTTTCCGTCTGTGACGAGGCGGAAAACGGAATTCAGCTCTGGTATCTGCCGTTCCTGTCCGACGCCGGGAAGCCGAAATTCAAGGAATGCGCCAGGCATCCTCATGTCGATGAGGCCGGGTATGTTCTTTACTATACGAGTCAATGTCCGTTCAACGCAAAATACGTGCCGATTGTTGAGCAAACGGCCAAAGAGCACGGCATCCCTTTCAAGGCGATTCATATAGAAAGCAGAGAGGCCGCGCAGAATGCGCCGACGCCGATCACCACATACGCGCTGTTTTACAACGGAGAATATTTGACAAACGAGCAGATGAATGATACGAAATTCCTGAAACTGGCAGCCCGTTAGATTCCGACCATTCAAACCAAATACCCATCCCGGCAAAAAAGGGATTTCAGAGGAACATCATTATGCCTGAGTACAGTGAACAAGGTTTGAAACGTGCGGCGGAATTCCGTGAGGAGATCCACGCAGAGGCTCTTGCGAGAGTCAGGGCGCTTTACCCGAATGCCGATCACGTTGTCGACAAATATCCGGCGGACGCGTATTTTCAGGAAGTCTGGGACTATCCCGGAAAATGGTATACGATGGTCGGGACACCGTCTGATGCCGGAAGCCGGGAAGACCTGATGGAGACCATTGTACGCAAAACGCTTGAACATTACCGGAATACGGGAGCCGTTTATACGAACGATGCGTTTCACCGGATGATTGCAGAGTACCCGGATATCGTCTGCGAATATTGTTTTGTAAACGCAGACGATCTGTTGGCAAAAAGCAAAGGCGTTTTTCCTTATCGCGGAGACGTGTCGCACCGTCTTGCTTTGGAATGCGCCGCCCGCGAACTCTTTGAAAGCGGAGAGTGGTCTTATGATACGAAGAACGCGAGGTGCAAAAAGCTCAAAAGCAAAGCGCTTTTTGCGCCGGCGAATTCGGATGACTGGCTGAATTACCGCAAGGCGTTTCTCTGTCCCCCGCACGGGAACTCCTACATCGACAGGGATTTTGAGCGATTCAACGCCGTTTTGTTTCCCGGCGGAACGGAGGGCCTGGAAATTTTCAGATGGACGACCGACTGGTCGGACTATTTCGACGACGGTCACGAATGGTGGGGCGCGCTGTGCCTTACGGTTTATGACCAGACGCTCGAACGGTTCGTCATCATTATGGCGTCCGCGACGGATTGAAACAACACGCATCGGCGTATACAGGCGGTGATACGGCATGATCATTAATACGGGACAAAGAACGGACATCCCCGCGTTCTACGCGGAATGGTTTGCAAACAGGCTGAAGGAAGGCTTTGTCTGCGTGCGCAATCCGTATTATCCGGAGCAGGTCAGCCGCTACCGTCTCGATCCGTCCGTCGTTGACTGTATCGGCTTCTGCACAAAGAATCCCGCGCCGATGTTCCCCCATATGGATCTGCTGAAACCTTACGGCCAGTACTGGTTCGTGACGATCACCCCTTACGGGCGGGACGTCGAGCCGAACGTGAAGGACAAGCATCAGCTGATCGAGGACTTCAAAAAACTTTCCGGCATCGTCGGACCCGATTCGGTCGGCTGGCGCTTTGACCCGATCTTCATCACGGGCAAATATTCCGAAGAATACCATCTCCGCGCGTTTGAGAAAATAGCGGCGGCGCTCGACGGCTGTACAAAAACCGCCGTGATCAGTTTCATCGACCTGTACGCAAAGGTCAGACGCAGCTTCCCCGAGGCGAAAGAAGTCACAAAGGAGCAGCGCCTCTCGCTCGGAAAAGAAATGGTGAAGATCGCCGCGGCGCACGGCATGACGCTCAAGCCCTGCGCCGAAGGAGACGATCTTGCGCCGTTTGGCGCAGACTGCGGAGGCTGTATGCGGATCGGCGACTACGAAAAAGCGATCGGAAAGCGGCTGGAAGCGCCGAAAAAGAGAGGCGCAAGAGCCGAATGCGCCTGCTACCTGAGCTGCGATATCGGCGCGTACAACACCTGCCGGCACCTTTGCAAATACTGTTATGCAAACGCCGAGCCGTCCGTCGTGCTGGCGCAGAGCCGCCGGCACGATGTGACGTCGCCGTTTCTGATCGGAAATTACGAAAAGGGCGACGTGATCAACGACGTGAAGCAAAAATCATGGATCATCGAGGATTTGACATGACGCACGGTGAACAGCGGATCTATCTGATAAAAGCGTTTCTTGCCGAGCAGCCGCGATACGGCAATATCGAAATACCAGCTGACGAAAAAGGGCAAAGGGACCTGCTGCGTTCCCTGATGAACGTCCGAATGCCGAAAGAACCGGACGGTTCCGTCCTCGCTGTGCAGGACGAATACCTGAAAGCGCGCGCCCGCGAAAACGGGGTCGTCTCTCTTTCGGACATTCCCGTCATCCGCGACGGGCTGTCGTTATGGCAGGGCGACATCACGCGTCTTTCCGTCGATGCCGTCGTCAACGCCGCCAACTCGCAGATGCTCGGCTGTTTCGTCCCTCTTCACACCTGCATCGACAACTGCATCCACACCTTTGCCGGCGTTCAGCTCCGTGCGGAATGCGACCGGCGGATGAAAGCGCTTCGGGCCAGATACGGTCCGGAATACGAGCAGCTGACCGCCGCGCCGATGCTGACCGACGCCTACAATCTGCCGGCAAGGAAGATCGTACACATCGTAGGACCCGTCGTACAGGGCAAACTGACGCCCGCGCTTGAAAAGGACCTGGCGGACTGCTATAGAAACACGCTCGGCCTTTGCGCGGAAAACGGACTGAAATCGGTGGCGTTCTGCTGCATTTCGACGGGCGTATTCCGATTCCCAAACAAGCGCGCCGCAGAAATCGCGGTCGGGACGGTCGAGAAATGGCTGAAAGAACACCCGGAAACGATCGAACGCGTGATCTTCAACGTGTTCAAAGATGAGGACAAGGCATATTATGAAGAATTATTATTCTGAGCCGAACGGCTACCTGGAAACCATGCAGAAAGCGTACGCAGCGATCCGGACGTTCGACCTGCGCATCTCGCATGGCGTCGGAACGCATAAGGAGCGGATCGACCGGCTGAAGCAGGAGATCGAAACCGCCGATGCCGTCCTTGTCGGCGCAGGCGCGGGGCTCTCCACGTCGGCGGGTATGACCTACAGCGGCGAACGGTTTGAACGGTACTTCTTTGACTTTGCGGAACGATATCAGATCAAAGATATATACTCCGGCGGCTTCTACCCGTTCCCCGATAAGGAAACGCTGTGGGCGTGGTGGGCGAGGCACATCTATTACAACCGCTATGTCGATGCGCCGAAGCCGGTCTATCCCGAGCTGCTGAAGATACTGAAAGGCAAGGATTATTTCGTGATCACCACGAACGTGGATCACCAGTTCCAGCGTGCCGGATTCGATAAAAAACGTCTTTTCTACACGCAGGGCGATTACGGACTCTTTCAGACCGCGGGCGGTGCCGTCCCCGAGACCTACGACAACGAGGAATGGACGGAAAAAGCGATGGAGGCGCAAGGGTTCGTCAGGGACGAAAACGGCGTTTTTCAGGTGCCGGACAGCAGATCGATCAGAATGCGCATCCCGACGGAACTGATCCCGAGGTCGCCAAGCGGAAAAGCAGTGACGATGAATCTGCGATCCGACGACACCTTCGTCGAAGACGCGGGCTGGCATAGAGCGGCAGCCGCGTACGCAAATTTCATACGCGAACACGAAAACCTGCACGTCCTCTACCTTGAGCTCGGCGTCGGCTCAAACACGCCGATGATCATCAAATTCCCGTTCTGGCAAATGACGGACACGAACGAAAAAGCCGTTTACGCCTGCCTGAACTACGGCGAAGCGTACTGCCCGAAACAGATAGAAAGAAGCGCGATCTGCCTGGACGGCGATATCGGCGCCTTACTCTTCGAATTGAAATAGACGGCGGGACGCACCCCGCCTTACCGTACACGGCCGGATGCCCGAACGGTCTGCCTTCATGACGCCGCCCGCGGCGGATCGAGGGATTTCACCGCAAAGGATTGAAAAAACGGAAGTTTTGTGATACGGTAATTGCGATAGAATCATTCGCCGCATTCGATCAAATGCGGCCGCAGACCGAAAGGAGACCGCCTTCGCCCGGATGATACATGGGCGGACGGCTGCATGGCTCATGAAAAAAATCCTGCCCTTCCTCATGATGACGCTGGGCACGTTTCTCGTCGCAGCGGAAGTCTACTTTTTTGAGATCCCGAACAAATTTGCCGCGGGAGGCGTGAGCGGCATCAGTATCATTCTCAGCCGGTTCATTCCTTTGTCCGCCGAAACGTGGATCGTCATCCTGAACGTCATCCTTCTCATCATCGGATTCATTTTTCTCGGGAAAGGATGCGGGTTCAAAACCGTTTACTGCACGCTGCTTTACGCGGGCCTTTTGAAATTGTTCGAATGGCTGATCCCGATCTCCCAGCCGCTGACGGACGAACCGGTCATCGAGCTTCTGTCCGTGATGGTCCTGCTTTCGATCGGCGGAGCGCTCGTATTCCGGGCGGACGCGACGACAGGCGGAACGGACATCATCGCCATGATCCTGAAGAAATACACGCCTCTCCACGTCGGGAAAGCGCTTTTCCTCGTCGACTTCCTCGTCGTTCTGTCCGCTTTCTTCGTCTACGGTTTCAAAATCGGTCTGTTCTCCCTCTTCGGACTGCTTGCGCGGGCGCTGTTCACCGACACGCTGATCGAAAATATGGACAGCTGCAAGTGGTTCACGATCATCACGTCGAAGCCTGACGAGATCTGCGACTTCATACTCAAGAACCTGGACCGCGGCGCCACGATCGTCAAGGGAACCGGCGCGTTCACCGGAGAAGGAAAGACGATCCTGAACACGGTCGTGCAGAGGTCCGAGTCCTACAAGCTGCAGAAAGCGATCAAGGAGATCGACAAGAGCGCGTTCATCATCATCACGACCAGCAGCGAGATCATCGGAAGCGGCTTCCGCGACATGTAGCCGCAGCAAAAAAGTTCCCCGGGACACGCACTTCCGCGTGCCCCGGGGCATTTTTTCGGTCGGGACTGAAGTTCAGATGTTCCGCAGTACCATCCGCTTCAGCCGCATATAGTCGTTCGCCCTGACGGATCCGTCGCCGTTGATGTCCATCCGGCCGATGATCTCCTTGTCCGGGCTGAACGCCTTCAGAATGTACCGCTTGATCATTCCGTAGTCGACCGCATTGACCTTCCCGTCGTGGTTGACGTCTCCGAGCGCGAACCCGGAGGAGGCGGTATAGGAATAGACCACGCTGCCGGCGTTCCCGGCCTTCAGCGTCTTTTCGTCGCCGGTCAGTTCGTACCCTTCGATCTGCGCGGCGGGGATCTGAATGTTCGCTCCGGAGAATGCGGTGAATCCGTACTCCTTCAGGACCTTTCCGGAGGAGTCCTTGCACGCGACGCCGATCGAGGCGGCGTCTTTCCCGTCATACTTCGCAAGCAGGTAGTTTCCGACGTATTCCGCCCACTTCTCGTGCCCGTAGGTGCTCTGATGGATGCCGTCGCCCGCGTTCAGGAATTTCTTCATGTCCTCGGATTTCGACTCGGTATAGATGTCGATGATGTCCGTCCCGTATTTCACCGCGACCTGCCGGACGGCTTCGCAGAAGTCCTTCATATATCCGAAGGAATAATCCAGCCCGTAGGCGCCCGGCGAGTAATAACCGGCTCCGTTGTACGCGTCGTGCGGACAGATCAGAACGGCGTCTCCGCCCTGCTTCTGGATCTGGTCGACGAAATATTCCATGTTGGCGACATAGGTCTCGAGAGAAACGTTCGGACGTTTTCCGGAGATCACCTGCGCCTGGTCGTTCATTCCGAAGCAGATCAGGACGACGTCGGCGTTCTTGTCAAGAACGTCCTTCTTGAATCTCGCCTTCCCGTTGTTCGTCGTGTCGCCGCCGACGCCCGAGTTGACGACGTCCGTTCCGATGACGCCGGAAAGCATGTCGACCCAGCCGGTCCGGGCGGTCAGGGAGTCGCCGAACGCGACGACAGTTTTCGTTCTGAGCGAGCTGGTCAGAGCGGACTCGTAAACGCACGAGATCCTGCGCACTTCGGTGAGGGACGACTTGCCTGACGCGAGCGCCTGGACGAAGAGCGTGTATTTCTGTCCCGGAAGGAACTTGCCGCTGTCGAAGCTGTAGGACGTTCCGCTCACGCGCGTCGGATGAAGGATGGGTTCGCCGAACGTGTGGATGGAGGACGTGCTGACGGAGATCAGATATTCGGTCGCGCCGGGGACGGCGTTCCAGGAAATCGTGTTCTTTCCTTCCGTCAGCTGCAGGACGCCTTTGTCGCTGACGCCGTTGACGGCCGGAGAAGCGAGCGATCCGGTCTTCCGGCTCACCGGCGTGCCTGTTTCCGCTTTTTCGTTCAGATAGACCGTGTAATTGCTTCCGTTCGGATACAGCCATGCCTTGGTACCGGCCAGGCAGGCCGTCACCGCGGCGGCGGAATCGGAGGAGCAGTCGAGGATCACGAAGCCGCCTTCGGGGATGGGAGGCGTTTTTTCCATGCCGTTACCGACCGTTTTGTCGTTCGCGACGCAGACGAAGCAACCCTGATCGGCGTCCCAGCAGAACACGAGGCAGCTCCACCAGGCGTAGTTGAGCTTGACTTCCGTTCCGTTCGGCATTTTGTTGTTTCCGTCGAAGAAAATGCAGTCGCCGACGGCGTAATGATTGTTGTTGATCTGGTTCGGACGGATGATGTACTGCATCGGTTTCGCTTCCTCGCCGGGCTCATACGCGGTCTTGCCGCTTTCCGGCTCGCCCATCTTGATATACGACTCGGTCACGTAATCGACCAGATACCACTGCTTTCCGTTGTTTTTGATCTGTCCCTGCGCGAGATTGACGCCGTACAGATAGGCCTTTTCTCCGATGCTGACGGTGCGCGCGTAGTCGTAGGACTTGATCATGCGGTCGGACTGCTTGTAGTTGATCCCGCCGGAAGAAGTGTAGTCGTTCCCGACGCACAGTCCGTAGGCGAAACCGGTCCGCGGGATCTCCATCGAGGACTTGTCCTCACTGCCCCCGGTCTTGCTGTTCCGCTCGATCAGTTTGTAGCACTTGTCGCCGGCGTCCCAGTCGAACACGAGCACGACCCACCACTGGAAGCCGCCGAGGTCACCGATCCTTTCGTATTTCGCGCCGTCGATGATGATCCCGGCGCCCTCATAGATGTTTTTCTCGTTGATGTGCGTGATCGCCAGACGCCCGTCTTCGGCGCCGAACGCGAGTGACAACGCGGACGCCGCAGATACGAGAAGCAGGAACGCGAGGCACGCCGCAACTGTTCTTTTCATTTTTCCGATGCGCATCCGCCGCCGCGCGGCAGGACGCGCCGCCCCTTTCCCGGAGACAAGCTCCCGAATTGATTTCTTTTGGCTGACGGTCGTCCGGGCCGCTGCCCGCACGCCGCCGTCCGTATACAAATATATTCGTTTCACCGAAAAAAGTCAAGTCTTCCCTGTCCGCGTTCCTTTCAACTTTTTTCATTGATTTTTCACGCCGGGCAGAGTATAATAAGGAACCGGCACAATCACGACCACCCGGAGGGGCTATGAGACCGACCGATTTCATCAACAGAAAACAGGAACTGTTCCGCCAGTATTTCCGCTTCCTGAATCCCGAACAGCAGGAGGCCGTCTTCCACGTCCGCGGGCCGCTGCTCGTCCTTGCAGGAGCGGGTTCCGGCAAAACGACCGTCCTCGTCAACCGGATCGCGAACATCATCCTGTTCGGCAACGCCTATCACTCCGACCGTCTGCCGGAAAACGCGGATTCCGTTTATGCGGAAATGCTGAACGCCGCTCCGTCGGACCGGGAAAGCCTGCGCGCAGTACTGAGCCGCACGGCGGACAGCCCGGCGCCGCCCTACCGCGTCCTGTGCATCACGTTCACGAACAAGGCGGCGAACGAGTTCAAGGAACGCCTTTCCTCCCTTCTCGGAGACAGGGCCTCCGAAATCTGGGCCGGTACGTTCCATTCCATCTGCGCGCGCATCCTGCGCAGACACATTCACCTGCTCGGATACTCCAACTCGTTCACCATCTATGACGAGGACGACAAGAAAAAACTGCTGACGTCCTGCATGAAGACGGCGAACGTGGACGAAAAAACGCTGTCCGTCAAAAACGTCATCAAAATGATCTCCAAGCAGAAGGAGCGCGGAAACGGACCGGAAGAGATGGCGCAGGAAGCCGGAAGAAACTTCATCGTCGCCATGGCCGCGCGCGTCTATGACGTCTATCAGAAGGAACTCGAAAAGGCAAGCGCCGTCGACTTCGACGATCTCATTCTGCTGGCCAACCGTCTGTTCCGCGAACATCCGGACGTCCTGTCTCTGTACCGCGACCAGTTCGAATACATCCTCGTCGACGAATTCCAGGATACGAACCCGTCTCAGAACGACCTCGTCGTGATGCTTGCCGGGCGGAAGGAGAACGTCTGCGTCGTCGGCGACGACGATCAGTCCATTTACAGTTTCCGCGGCGCGACGGTCGAGAACATCCTCCGTTTCGACGAGACGTTCCCGGAAGCAAGGATCATACGGCTCGAGCAGAATTACCGCTCCACCGCGCATATCCTGAACGCGGCCAACGCCGTCATCAGCCACAACGCGGGACGGAAAGGCAAAAATCTGTGGACCGCCTCCGGAGACGGAGAACTCGTTCGGGTCGAGCGTCAGGTCTCCCAGCTCGAGGAGGCCGGATTCATCGCCGCAGAAATTCAGAAGCAAGTCCGCACCGGGAGCCGCGAATACCGCGATTTCGCAGTCCTGTACAGACTGACGGCCCTGTCGAACACGCTCGAGCAGGCGCTCGTCCGGAACCGCATCCCCTACAGGATCTGCGGCGGGCTCAGATTCAACGAGCGGCGGGAGATCAAGGACGTCATATCCTACCTCTCCGTGATCCACAACCCGGACGACGCCATCCGCCTGACGCGGATCCTGAACGTCCCGCGCCGAGCCATCGGCGACGCGACCGTTTCCGCGATCGCTTCCCTCGCGAACGCGAACCGGTGCTCCGCCTTCGACATCATCGAGCACGCCGTAAGGTACCCGGAACTCTCCCGCTCCGCAGTCCGGCTGATCGGGTTTGCGGACATGATCCGGTCGCTTCAGGATTTTGCGAAGTCCCACACCATTCAGGAACTGGTCGAAAAAACGATCGCTGATACCGGATACCTCGCATATCTCCGCGAAGAGGCGAAAGCCGACGGCGACGAAGACTGCGAACGCGAGCAGAATGTACTCGAATTCCTGTCGACGGCGAAAATGTACGACGAGACCGCGGAAACGCCGACGCTCGCGGAATTCCTCGAGGAGGTTTCCCTGGTGTCCGATACCGACATCCTGTCCGAAGACAAGAACTGCGTCACGCTGATGACGGTCCACTCGGCCAAAGGGCTGGAATATCCCGTCGTATTCATCGCCGGTTTTGAAGAAAGTCTGTTTCCGTATTACGCTGCGGTCTCGGAAGGCAATATCGAGGAAGAGCGGAGGCTCGCCTATGTCGCGATCACCCGCGCGAAGGAGAAACTGTACATCACGCACTGCGCGTCCCGCATGCTTTACGGAAGGACGAACATGAATCCGCCGTCGGAATTTCTCTCCGAGATCCCGCCGTCCGAGCGGACGATGCCTCCAAAAAAGACGTCACCGTTCCGTCAGGATGACCGAAGGGATGCCTTCGGCGCTCCGAAGCAAACCTTTTCCCCGTCCGCGTCCGCTCCGGCGCCGGCAAAGCGATTTTCCGCGGGCGACCGCATCGTCCATACGTTTTTCGGAGCCGGGACCGTCCTCTCCGCACAGGCCGTCGCGAGCGACACGCTTTACGAGATCGAATTCGACAGCGGCTCCGTCAAACGGATCATGGGAAGCTTTGCGAAACTGAAACCCGAAAACAACGACACATAGAGGTACTGTTATGAGAAAGGAACTCGAAAAGAAATACAACCCGTCCGATTTTGAAGACCGGCTGTACGAAGAATGGAACGAAAAGGGATATTTCCTGCCGTCCCGTCCCGGCGCGAAGCCGTTCACTGTCGTCATGCCGCCTCCGAACATCACCGGACAGCTGCACATGGGACATGCGCTCGACAATACGCTGCAGGACATCGTCGTACGCTACAGGCGGATGTGCGGATTCAACACGCTCTGGGTCCCCGGGACCGATCACGCCTCCATCGCGACGGAAGCGAAGATCGTCGAAGCGATGCGCAAGGAGGGCGTCACGAAAGAGCAGATCGGCCGCGACGGATTTTTGGAGCGCGCCTGGGAATGGAACCGCGTTTACGGCGGACGCATCACGGAGCAGCTGAAAAAGATCGGCTCCTCCTGCGACTGGACGAGAAAACGCTTCACGATGGACGAGGGATGTTCCCGCGCCGTCAGAAAAGTTTTCGTCGACCTGTATTCCAAAGGTCTGATCTACCGCGGGAACCGCATGGTCAACTGGTGTCCCGTCTGCAGGACCTCCATCTCGGACGCGGAAGTGGAATATGAAGAGAAAGACGGCCATTTCTGGCATCTGCTGTATACGGTCCAGGAAACCGGTGAAAAGCTGGAACTCGCGACGACGCGTCCCGAAACGATGCTCGGCGATACCGCCGTCGCCATTCATGAGGACGACCCCAGATACAAACACCTGCACGGATGCCACGTGATCCTGCCGCTGCTGAACAAGGTCATCCCGATCGTATGCGACGAGCACGCGGACATGACGAAAGGCACCGGCGTCGTCAAGATCACGCCGGCGCACGACCCGAACGACTTTGAAGTCGGCCAGAGGCACAATCTGCCGATGGTCCGCTGCTTCACGTACGACGGCAGAATGACAGGCGCGGCCGACCGCGCGGCCGCCGAAGAAGCCGCTGCGCGCCGGACTTCGGACGCAAGCGAGCCGGAAGTGCTCGACTGCGGCAAATACGCCGGACTGACGACCGCCGAAGCGAGAAAGGTCATTCTGAAAGATCTGGAAGAAGGCGGATATCTGAAAAACGTCGAGCCGCTGAAGCACGACGTCGGCACCTGCTACCGCTGTCATTCCACCATCGAGCCGATGGTCTCCAGACAATGGTTCGTGCGGATGGAGCCGCTCGCCGGACCCGCCATCGACGCGGTCAAAAACGGCGACCTGCACTTCATTCCCGACAGATTCTCGAAGAACTACCTTCACTGGATGGAGAATATCCGCGACTGGTGCATCTCCCGTCAGCTCTGGTGGGGTCACCGGATCCCCGCCTTCTACTGCGACGACTGCGGGGAAACGACGGTCACGGAGGAAGATTCCGCCGTCTGCCCGAAGTGCGGAAAGCCGATGCGGCAGGATCCGGACACGCTGGACACCTGGTTCAGTTCCGCGCTCTGGCCGTTCTCGACGCTCGGATGGCCGGACGAGACCGAAGACCTGAAGACCTTCTATCCGACCAGCGTCCTGATCACCGGATACGACATCATCACGTTCTGGGTCTCCAGGATGATCTTCTCCGGCTACGCGCACATGGGCGAAAAGCCTTTCGACGACGTTCTCGTCCACGGACTCGTCCGCGACGCGCTCGGCAGAAAGATGTCGAAGTCTCTCGGCAACGGGATCGACCCGCTCGAGGTCATTTCCCAATACGGATGCGACGCTTTGCGGTTCACGCTCGTCAACGGCAACAGCCCCGGAAACGACATGCGCGTTTCCGACGAACGGTTCGAAGCCTCCAGAAACTTCGCGAACAAGATCTGGAACGCGGCGCGTTTCGTCCTGATGAATCTCGACACCGACTGCGATCCCGACGCGATCGATCCTTCCGGATTCGCGGACGAGGACAAGTGGGTCCTCTCCATCTTCAACAGAGTGGTGAAGGAAGTCCGCGAAAACATGGACAAGTACGAGCTCGGCGTGGCCGTCGGGAAACTGTACGACTTCATCTGGGACGTTTTCTGCGACTGGTATATCGAACTGGTCAAGTCCAGGCTGTACGACAAGGGGACCGAATCCAACCTGAAAGCACAGAAGGTTCTGACCTATGTCCTCTCGAACACCATGAAGCTGCTTCACCCGTTCATGCCCTTCATCACGGAGGAGATCTGGCGCTCTCTGCCGCACGCCGGCGACTCGATCATGATCTCCGACTATCCCGTCCCGAATGACGCATTCGACTTCCCGGCACAGGAAGCCGCGATGCGGAAGGTCATCGACGCCATCCGCGCCGTCCGGAACGTGCGCGCGGAGCGGAATATCCCACACTCCCGGAAAGCGCATCTCCGGATCGTGACGCACGAACCGGAATCGTTTGCCGGAAAAGAAGCCTTCTTCCTCCGGCTCGCCGACGCCGCCGGCGTTGAGATCGTCACCGGAGGCGAATGTCCTCCCGGCGCCATTCGCGCAATCACGGACGTCTGCGAGATCCAGATCCCGCTGGCCGACGTCGTCGACGTCGCGCAGGAGGCCGCGCGTCTGAACAAGGAACTCGCGGCAGCCTCGGGAGAAGCGGAACGCGCCTCCGCAAAGCTGTCCAACGCGTCCTTCGTGGAAAAAGCACCGGAAAAACTGGTTTCCGCCGAACGCGAGAAACTCGCCGCGGCGAAAGCGAAAATACAGAAAATCGAGGAGGCGCTCGCGCGCCTGTCCGAGATCCAGCAAGGAGAATCATAATGGCAGAATGCACTCACGACTGCTCCACATGCGGAGAAAACTGCTCCGAACGTGACCCCGGCAGTCTTTTGGAACCGATCAACGCGCATTCCTCATGCAAAAAGGTCATCGGCGTCGTCAGCGGAAAAGGCGGCGTCGGAAAATCCATGGTGACGTCCCTTCTGGCCGTGCTGTCCGCACGCGCCGGACTGACGACCGCGATCCTGGACGCGGACATCACCGGACCGTCCATTCCGAAAGTCTTCGGGATCCATGAAAAGGCGGACGCTTCCGAGGAAGGCATCTACCCGGCGATCACGAAGACCGGCATCCGCATCATGTCAGTCAATCTGCTTCTTGACGGCGAGTCCGATCCCGTCGTCTGGAGAGGGCCCATCCTCGCCGGTGCGGTCAAGCAGTTCTGGACGGACGTCGTCTGGGGAAAGACGGACATCATGTTCATCGACATGCCTCCGGGAACCGGAGACGTTCCGCTGACCGTCTTCCAGTCCATTCCGCTGGACGGGATTCTGATCGTCACGTCTCCGCAGGAACTCGTCTCCATGATCGTCGGAAAAGCGGTCAAGATGGCCGAACTGATGAACATCCCCGTCCTCGGGCTGATCGAAAACGACTCGTATTTCATGTGCCCGAACTGCGGAGAAAAGCACGAGATCTTCGGCGCGAGCCATGCCGAAGAGACCGCGGAAAAACTCGGCATCCCCGCCGTCGCCCGGATCCCGATCGATCCGAAGCTTGCCGCCGCTGCCGATGCCGGCACGATCGAGCTGTTTGAAGGAGACTGGCTAGACGGTCTGCTCCGTTCGATCCTTCCGGAAGACTGAAACGAACCAACGAAAAAGCCTCCCCGCCGGGGGAGGTCTTTTCTATTCAGGAAGGTTATTCCTTCACTTCGTCGAGGACCCAGAGAATGGACCTGTATTCCAATGTCGTCGGCGCATGCAGGCCGAACGACATCAGCTCGTCTCCTCTGTGCGTTTCTCCGGACAGACGGTCGCGGTAAAGCGCGTCCGGCTTCAGACCGCGAAGAGCGATCCGTTCGTTGTTCCCGTACATCCGCACGTGCGTCAGGACGTATCCGGCGACGCAGAGCGAGCGGTCTTCAGAAACCGTGCACCACGCCGCGCAGGTTTCCTCATGCGGGTCTCTCAGTCTGTAATACCGTCCGGCGGCAATCGAACCGCCGATATCCTTGTAGAGCGCGGCGGTGTCGGAGACCATCTTCTTTTCTTCTTCCGACAGTTTCGTCGGGTCCAGTTCGTATCCGAACGACCCGGTCAGCGCGACGCAGAACCGCGTCATGAAATCCGTCACATGACCCGTCTGGTGATTGGGAGACGCGGAAACGTGGGCGCTCATCGCGGACAGCGGATAGACCATGGAGGTCCCGTACTGGATGCGAAGCCGCTCGATCGCGTCGGAATTGTCGGACGTCCAGACCTGCGGCATGTAGTAGAGCATCCCGGCGTCGAACCGTCCGCCGCCGCCAGAACAGGACTCGAACAGCACGTCCGGATAGTCTCCGGTCAGACGTTCCAGCAGTTCGTAAAGGCCCAGATAGTATCTGTGCCCGACTTCGCGCTGCCGGTAGGCAGGCAGCAGAGCGCTTCCGACCTCGGTCGCGTTCCGGTTGAAGTCCCATTTGACATACTGTATCATGCCCGTTTTCAGAACGTCCGAGATCGCGCCGTACAGATAGTCGCGGACATCCGGTCTGCTGAGGTCCAGGATCAGCTGGTTCCGGCCTTCCGAACGCGGCCTTCCCTCGATATGGAGGCACCAGTCCGGATGCGCGCGGTACAGGTCGCTGTCGGGAGAAACCATTTCCGGCTCGAACCAGATCCCGAGTCCGATCCCGAGCGCGTGCAGATGATTGTAGATCCCTTCGATGCCGTTCGGCAGTTTCCGCTTGTCCACCACCCAGTCGCCGAGCGAGCAGTTGTCGGTGTCCCGCTTGCCGAACCAACCGTCGTCGATGACGAGCAGTTCGATCCCGAGCCCGGCGCAGCAGTCGGCGATGGATTTCAGCCGGTTCTCGTCGAACGAGAAATAGCACGCTTCCCAACTGTTCAGCAGGACGGGTCTTCTGACATCGCGGTATTTCCCGCGGCAGAGACGGGTCCGGAACAGACGGTGATAATTCTGCGACATCTCGCAGAGACCGTCCGGCGAATAGGTCAGCACGGCTTCCGGCGTAAAGAAGGATTCTCCGCTCTCCAGCTTCCAGCTGAATTCTTCCGGATTCAGGCCGATGACGGTCCTGACGGTGTCGAACTGGTTCGCGGCGGCTTCGGCGGCGAAGGAGCCGGAGTAAACAAGGACCTGCGCGTATACGTCGCCGGCGGTTTCGTTCGCGCCGGGCGACGTCAGGATCAGAAACGGATTGTGGACGTGAGAAGACGCGCCGCGTCTGCTGTCCAGAAGGAAACGGCCGTGCTTCAGATCAAACGATTCGAGATTCCGCTCGCGGCAGTGCGTCCCGAAATTGGACAGCACGCGATACCGCGTGTGGTCGAAATCGACGGACGCGCTCATGGCTCTGCGGATCACGACCGGCGTTTC
>CACZRJ010000035.1 GCA_902783535.1 uncultured Ruminococcus sp.
GAATGCGGCGGCATTCTCCTTTCCTTTGCGGTTCGATTGTGATGTTTCGCAACATGCAGGCCGGATGTGTTAACGGGACGAAAGAGCCCGGAATTCCGGAAGCGTTACCGGAAGATCGCCTTTCAGGAGTGCATTTGCCTTGGCGACCGCACCTTCCCAGGGTTCTTTCGAAGAGAGGATCAGCTGCTCCGGACCGTTCATCTGCCGGGCCAGTATCTGCAGGAAGAGCGGATGCTTGGTCAGCCCTCCGGAAAGCGACACCGGATAAGGTTCTCCGGGAAAGAAACGGCCGGCAGACCGGATCAGCTCTCCGATGTACGAGATGTGATCTTCAAGAATCTCCATTGCCGCCCGGTCGTTATGCTCGCCGGCCGCTTCAAAAACGACCGGCGCATACGAGGCGAACTCGTTCTTTCCGAACTGGTTGATCTCGATGATGTTCCTGTAAACGCCGCCGTCGAATCTGCGGTTCAGCTCTTCCGCGAGCCAGCTTGGCCTGTCGCGTCCGTCCATCACGCGGAACGCATGGGAAAACGCTGCCCGTCCGATTTCGAAGCCGTTGCCTTTCAGGTCAAACTGGCCGAATCCGCCGACGCGAATGATTTTTCCGCTCCGCTTTACAAAACAGGATGAACCGGTTCCGCAAATGACGCTGACGCCGTCGCGGTCCGGAAAAGATGCGTAAAGGACGTTCACGCCGTCGTCGGACGCGCCGCAAACGGCATTGGGAAGAATCTCTTCTAGAAGCGGGACAACGCGGTTCGGGAAATGACCGGCGCTTCCGCCCGCGATCCCGGCGAAGGCCGCGATCACCTCGTCGGCCCGGACCGATGCTTTGCTCAGCACGGAAAGACAGGCATCATGTATCAGGAGGAGCGCGCTGTCCGCGCCGATGTCGCCCGGATTGGAACGCGGAAACGATTCCAGCAGGACCAGGTTCAGGCAGGCGTCTGTAAGAGCGACGGCGGTTTTTGAACCGCCGCCGTCAATACCGATCAGATAACCGGAAGAACTCATTTCTTTTCGAGAAGATCCTTGATCTCTCCGAGGACCGCCAGCGTCTTTTCTTCGACGGAGGGCTCTGCAGGAGCGGGCTCTTCTGCCGCCTTTTCCTCTTCCTCTTTCTTCTTCAGTTTCTCGGATGCCGCTTTCGCCTTGACAATGGCACGGAGGACCAGGAAGATGCAGAGTGCGACGAGCAGGAAGTCGATGACGGTCTGGATCCACAGACCCCAGGCGATGGCGACTTCGGGGATCTCGGCCGCTTCTTCAGTGGCAGGCACGGCTTCGCGGAGAACGGTTTTGACATTCTCGAGGCTGACGCCGCCGGTCAGAAGGCTGATCACAGGATTGATGATGTAATTGACAAGTCCGGTCACGATTTTTCCGAACGCGCCGCCGATGACGACGCCGACCGCCATGTCAATGATGTTGCCTTTGGAGATGAAATCCTTGAAGTCCTTGAAAAATGTGCTTTTTTTCATAAGGTTCTCCTCTTTCTTTTATGTTTTTGTTTTTTCACGAAAGCGGTTGCGCGTCAGTCGGCAACGGCCGCGTTGAGTTTTTCAAGCAGCCCGTCCACGTCCGTTCCGTGGACCTCGCATGCTTCTTCGATGCTTTCGCCGCGGGAATGCGGGCAGCCGAGGCAGTGCATGCCGATCTCGAAGAAGTAGACTGCAAGCTGGGGATACCGGTCCAGAACGTCGCCGATCAGATCAGTTTTCTCTATTTTCATATGAATGACTCCTTTCCAATAATCTAATTACATTATATCATTCTCTTTTTCAGAATCAAGAGCATTTCCGCTTTCTTCGGGCACATCTTCCGCGGAAACATCAAAATTTTCCTCTTCATCGCCGCTCTTTTCGGAATTCTGCGGTTCATCCGCCGGAGATGTTTCCGGTTTGCGGAACCGGATTCCGACCGGACGGCGTCTTTTTCTCCGTCCGCTTTTTTCAATCATCAGCCGGAAAGCCTGAACCGCAAGATGCCAGAAAACTGAAAAACCGGCGGAATAGGCCAGATCCGTCCATGAGAGCTGCGAAAAGCCGAGCGCCGAACGGATCGGGGAAACGAGAAGCAGAAGCGCGAAGACGCCGATCAGAATCGCAAGCAGGATCCAGAGCGGGCGCGAGCCGAATCTGCGGTGCCGGAAAAGGCTTTCCGGCCACAGACATCCGCAGGCGTAAAAGAACTGCAGAAGCAGATATGTGATCATGCATGCGGTCGGATTCCGGGTCAGCGCGTAAACGGCATACGCGCAGATCCCGCCTCCGACGCCGCAGAACAGCGGGAGGAGGATCTCTTCGAGCGCGACGGTCCCGCGGAAAGGCGGCAGGCGCTTCGCCAGAATCCTTCTGTCAGTAGACGAAAAAGCGATGCATACGGCGATCGCGAGGTTCGATATCAGTCCGCCGAAAAGGATCTCCGGAAAGCCGAACGCGGGCGGGGTCCCGAAGAGTGCGGACGCGAACAGCGCGGTGAACAGAAGAGCGGTCCCGGCAAAGAGATACTGGCGGATCCAGCGGAGGCGGAAGCAAAGGGCCTTTGCGTGCGTGATCCCGTCTGCCAGGACATGCAGACCGCTTTCCCGCATCATATAATCGGAGGATTCCCTGAGGACGTCCGGCGCCGACATGGGGACGACGGAGATACTGGCGTCGTGCAGCAGCGTGAGTTCATCGGCGCTTTCGCCGGTGACTGAAACGACATGACCCGCATTCCTGCGCAGGTGAAGAACGTCCAGCCACTGATCGGGCTCCGGCTCGAGGAAAACATGGTATTTTTCCGCGTTCAGGACAAACATGCCGTAATCCATCGCCTTGATCTCGCGCCCGCTGATGACCTCGCCTTCGCTTTTGATGACGCCGGTTGTCTTGCCGACGCTGACGGCGGTATAATAGGGGTCTTCCGTTGCCACGACGGTTTCGATGCCTGCGGACCTGCAGCGGTATGCGGCGTTTGCGATGTCCACTTCGACCATCGTCCGGAACACGAGGATCCCGCGGAAGATCAGCCTTCGCTCGGCGAGCGGAGACCGGAGGTTGTCCGCGTCCGTCATTCCGGACGCGACTGCCAGCAGATAGGCGTTTTCCCGGGATGCGTTTTCCGCGAGCGTCATGAGCCTTCTCTTGGCGTTGTCGTTCATTTTGTATTCCTTGCCGTCGACGGCGAAGCCGACGCATCTGGAAAGGACGAATTCCGGAGGTCCCTTGACGACTGTGGTGTAGTGGTCCGCGTGCAGGGACAGGACGGCGTTGACATCTCCCTTCTCGTCTCTGCCGGTGTCCATGCGGAACCATTCTCCGGTCAGCTCCTGGAGCGGAACGCACGCGTCCTTCAGATAGGTCAGCGTTGCCTTGTCGACCGGACGGTTCGGGTTCGGATAGTCCGAGCAGGCGAGGGACAGTTTCAGAAGATCCGTCGACTCGCGCTCGGGCGGCTCGTCAAGCCGGACCAGCCGCTGATTGACGATGACCGCCTCCAGTGAGATCCGTTTCGGCGGCAGCATCCGCTCTTTGGTGCACATGATGGTGTCGACGGACGCAAAAAGGGAAAGAGAGTCCTGATTCCGGACGATCAGATTGTCGTCGGACATGTTCAGCAGATGGTGTACGAACGAGGCGAGAGAGATCGGGATCAGGCTGTCGCAGAGCGAAGCCGAGCAGAGGGAGGCGGAGATCAGGAACAGGGAGGAGATCTCCCATTTTCTGAGCAGCCCTCCGAGCAGAATGATCAGGAATCCGGCCAGGGCGGAATAAATGGACATCAGCCGGCTGTAATTTCGGACCTGACGGAGCAGAAGGGGGAAAAAGGTCTCCTTTTTCCGGTGCATCCGCCTGGTCAGCGTTTCCGCTCCCGTCAGACAGACGACCGCGTAGCAGCTGCCCTGGCGAAGAATGGTGCCGGCATAAAGCATGTTCGGGGAAACCGACTCCGTTTCGGAGCCGCTGTAGTACGCCGATTTTCTGACGGCCGTCTGGGAGCCGCTCACCGGTGTTTCCAGAACGAGCAGACGCCCGTCGTCGGCGACGATCCTGCAGTCTGCGGGAACGATCTTGTTTTCGGAAAGCCAGATGACTTCTCCGGGAACGAGCAGTCTGCTGTCCAGCGTGACCTCGCGCCCTTCGCGCAGAACGGTGACGGAGAGGGAGGTGTTTTGGTTCAGACGGTTCAGTTCCGACGCGGCGCGCGTTTCGAGAAAAGCCCCGGCAAGCAGGATCAGCGGGATGGCGAAGATCGCGAACAGGTAGACTGTTTTCGGATCGAACAGATACAGGATGAACGATATCACCAGGAAGAGCAGATAGGTCAGTCCCTTGAACTGGTTCTTCAGACTGGTGGTGAAGCGGAGATCCATTTCCCCGCGAATGACGTTTTTGCCGTATCTTCTTCTGCGGGATTTAGCGCTTTTCAGAGAGAGCCCGGATTTCAGGTCGGTCTGAAGATAGGCGGCAAGCTCTTCCGCGGACATCGTCTGCGGAAAGAAAGGGTCATTCGGTTTTTTTGAGTAGTCCTGCAAAACGGACCCCTCCTTTCCGTGCGGAATAGGGCGGGAAAAGCTCTGCCGGGAGGATCAGAGGCAGCTGATAACGACCGCGCCGTCCTTGCAGTCCGCGCCGACGGCAGAAATGTTTTCTGTATATCTGGCGATCAGTTCGGAAGCGATCGCGTCCTCGACCTCCGTCTGGATGACGCGGCGGAGATTTCGTGCGCCGTATTGCTCGGAGAACCCTTTTTCAGCCAGGTATCCGACCAGCGCGTCGGTGTAGCGGAAAGCGATCCCTTTTTCGGAAAGAACGGTCGACAGCTCGTCGAGCATGATCCGGCAAATGGCGTTCATCTGTTCCTGCCCGAGACGGTTGAACACGACGATGCCGTCGATGCGGTTGAGAAATTCCGGGCGGAGGAAGGACTGAAGCGCGTTCATGACGCGGGTCTCGTCGCTGCCTTTTCCGGTCGCGGTGAATCCGGCGGTCGGCGCTCCTGTCGCGCCGGCGTTGGTCGTCATGATGATGATCGTGTTTTCAAAATTGACTTCCTTGCCGTGCGAATCCGTGACGCGTCCGTCGTCGAGGATCTGCAGCAGCACGTTGAGCACGTCCGGGTGCGCTTTTTCGATCTCATCGAACAGGACCACGGAGTACGGGTGCCTTCTGATCTTTTCGGTCAGCTGGCCCGCGTCGTCGTAGCCGACGTATCCGGGAGGCGACCCGAGGATCCTGGAAACGGAATATTTTTCCATATACTCGCTCATGTCGAGGCGTATGAGCGCGTCCGGAGTGTCGAAAAGGAATGCGGCGAGGTCTTTGACGAGCTGCGTCTTTCCGACGCCGGTCGGGCCGGCGAAAATGAACGAAACGGGCTTCGCCTTGTAAGTGATTCCGGCACGGGAGCGGCGGATGGCCCTGGCGATTTTGTCGATGGCCTCGTCCTGCCCGACGATATGGCTGCGGAGGACTTCCGGGAGACGGGTCATTTTCTGATAGTCGTTTTCTCCGATGCTTGAAGCGGGGATCCCGGTCCAGACCTCGATCACCCTGGCGAGGTCCTGCTCCGTCAGCTCCAGCTTTTCGCGCTCTTTCTGGAGCTCCTCCAGACGCTGGCGTTTCTGCAGCGCGGTCGTCTTGACCTGCGCGATGCGCGCGTAGTCCGCGTCGGACTTGTTCTCTTTGGCCTCCATGTTCTGCAGATCTTTTTCCAGAGCGGCGATCTCGTCCTGCGTCGAGCTGATCTCATTGATGACCGGCGAATGCATGGAGACCTGGGAGCAGGCTTCGTCCATCAGGTCGATGGCTTTGTCCGGAAGAAATCTGTCGTTGATGTAGCGTTCGGAAAGAAGGACCATTCTCCGGACGATCTGGTCGGGGATGCGGATCCCGTGAAAGTTTTCGTAATACGGGCGGATGCCCTTCAAGACCTCGATGGAATCCGCGACGGAGGGCTCGTTGATCAGAACGGGCTGGAAGCGGCGCTCCAGCGCGGCGTCGTGCTCGATGTACTTTCTGTATTCGGTCAGCGTCGTGGCGCCGATGACCTGGACTTCGCCGCGGGAAAGGGCCGGCTTCAGAATATTCGCCGCATTCATTCCGCCTTCCGCGCTGCCCGCGCCGACGATGGAATGGATCTCGTCGATGACGAGAAGGATGTTTCCGTTTTCCTTGACTTCGTCGATCAGGCCTTTCATCCGGTTTTCGAATTGTCCCCGGAACTGCGTTCCGGCGACGATCGCCGTCATATCGACCAGAAAAACCTCCTTGTCCTTCAGCTTGTACGGCACGTCACCGGAGACGATCCGCTGCGCGAGCGCTTCCGCGACAGCGGTCTTTCCGACGCCCGGCTCGCCGATGAGACAGGGATTGTTTTTCTGCCGGCGGCAGAGGATCTGCGTGACGCGTTCCAGTTCCAGCGCCCTCCCGACGACTCTGTCCAGCTTTCCTTCCCTTGCGCGGGAAGTCAGGTCGATGCAGAACGCGTTCAGGCATTTCCGGTGCTTTCCGGATTTCGGGCCGGCGGACCTGGTTTCGGTTTTTTGCGCGCCGTCCTGTTCATTTCCGTTTTTCATGATCGCGCTGATGTCCACCGCGGGCGCGGTCCCTTCCTCGTCGTCGGATTCCGGCATCGGCATCAGCTGTTCCAGTTCCTCGCTCATATTGTCGAGATCTTCATCGCTGATGCCCATGTTTCTGAGAATATCGTCGATGGGCTTGATTTTCATTTCTCTGGCGCATTTAATGCAGTAGCCGACCTGCTCGACCTTGCCGTTCGTTTCTTTCGAGACGAATATCACGGCCGGTCTTGCATTGCATTTCGCACATTTTTTCATTTGCATAAAGGTTAATTCTCCTTTTCGGGGTCAGATTGCCGGACGAACTGGTTCCGGAAGAATTTGATGTAATACATGACGAGAGCGAGAAGGATGGCCGCGACCAGCAGGATGCACAGGACCAGAGAAAGGACGAACGATTCCGGCGCGAGCATCAGGGTCAGCGTGACCGCGAAGAAGAGAACGGTCGCAAGCTTTCCGTACCAGAGCGCATAAACGACGATCTTTTTCTTTCTGAGCAGCAGCCAGCCTCCGGCGATCATGAGAAACTCCTTCAAAAGAAGGATGATAAAGACGGTCAGAACGATCGGAAACGTCGGCGCGTCCGTCATGCCCGCTTTGATCGTGATGCAAAGCAGGACCGTGATCTGATTCAGCTTGTCGGCGACGGGATCCAGGACTTTTCCGAGGTTGGTGATCCAGTTGAATCTTCTCGCGAGCCATCCGTCCAGAACGTCCGTAACGGAGGCGAAAACGAATACGCCGCACGCCGCCCAGACGTAGCCGTTGAAAAAGAGCAGAACGAACGCCGGCACACAGAGAAGACGAATGAATGAAAGGATGTTTGGAATGTGTTTCATAAAAACCTCATCCGAAAATGAAATTGAACGGATTGATCGAATGGATCCACCGGAACAGATAAGTTTCGTCGATCCGGAAAGCGGAAACGACGGGCAGCTGGGAAATGGCCGAAACATTCAAAAGGGCTGCAACGACCGTCACGAAAAGCAGAACGCGCAGAACGGCGAGCAGGATCCCGAGCACGAGGCCGAGGACCCGGTTGGCCGAGCGGAGGATCCCGACGGATTCGATCACCTTTCGGAGCAGCCAGAAGACCAGCCGCAGCAGCAGATTGCTGACGATGAACAGCCCGACGACGGCAATGACCTGGATGAGCACGGAAACCGCTTTCGGTACGACGGACGCCCTCAGCATTTCCCTCAGACCGTCCGCCGTTCCGTCGATTTTCTCACGGATCAGCGCGCGGTACTGACCGGCGTCGATCCCCAGCGCGCCCAGCGCGGTCTGCAGGAATGAAGGACCTTCCTGCTCCTGTCCGGAGGAACTGTCCGCGGGTTCTTTGACAGCCTCTTTTTCTTTTGCTTCCGTGTCCAGCAGCCCGGAGATGACGGACACGATGCTGTCCTCGACTTTGGCCGGGATCTGCGTTTTGTATAGAAGGGAGGCCACCGGCTGCCTCAGCAGCAGCGTGATGACGATCGAGAGAATGAAGACGGCCGTGGACTGAACCGTTTTGACGAAGCCGTTTCTGACGGCGAAGAAGACGGTCAGCCCTGCGATGAGCAGGATCAGGGCGTCGAGGATCAGACTGATTTTCATGGTGTTTTGGCGAAGCGGGAGACCCCCTCCGCGCGGTCCTTTCGATGAATGTGAGGTGCGGCCGGCGCTCCCGTCAGCCGGAGGAGGGTTCGGCGGAATAGGACGAGAGGAGCGCGGCAAGTTTCTTTTCGAAAACGACCGGCTGCCCGGATGCGTTTTCAAGAATGCATACGGCGTCCTGAGAGACCGGATAGACCTTTTCCTTCGGTTCCGTCATGCTGATTTCACGGATCTCGCCGACGGTCATAACGTAAACCGTGTCTCCGATCAGGGTCTTCTGGTCGATCGCGCCCTCGAACTGCATTTTCAGCAGTTCCTCGAGACGCTCGTTCAGAACCTGAAGGACCGAGCCGCCGGACAGACCCGAAACGGAAGCCGAGAGCAGGATCTTTCCGTGCGAAACGGTACATCCCTCCAGCGCCATCCCGTCCAGGGACAGCGATACGGAAGGTTCGGACGCGTCAGGGTCGTAGACCCGGAGCGCGCTGCCGGTCATGGCCATCAGTTTTCCGCCGTCGAGCCAGGCGACTTTCAGGGGCATCTCGCCGGTAAAAGAGACGGAGACGACCGGATCCTCTCGGGAAACGGAATAGGTCTGCAGGAAGCTGACGAGGTAGCCGCCCTGGGAATAGTGGCCGAGCAGCGCGAACGCTTTCCCGTCCTCCCGCAGCGCGACGTAGTCGGCGTATGTCTCGCTCAGCAGCCGGCGGTAGGTCTGCCTCGCATACTGGTCGTAGACATAGATTGCGGTCCGGTAGTTTTTCTCGGAGGTGATGATGGCGAAGCCCGCGTTTGAGACGGCAGAAAAGCCGTAGATCGGATAGTCGAGGGTGATGCGGGCGATCTGCGAGTAGGAATTGAAGATCCTGACTTCCTTTCCGCCCAGGTCGTACGCGAAAATGCTGTCCTCGGTCGTGACCAGACGCGGGTTGTCCATCCGGAAAGCGAAAGAGAAAACTTTCTCCGCGTCCTGGCTGTAGACGGATATGCCGCTTCCGTTCAGGACGACGATGTCGCCTTTGTAGATGGAACCGCGGTTGTCCTCCGCGTAGTCAAACCGGACGAGCTCGCCGGTCATGGAATGATCTGTTTCGGTAAAGGAAAGAAACTTCAGCATATACCGGAAATTGTCCATGGTCAGTTCGGAGCCGTGAATGAGGAACCCGTACACGATGAACAGCGTGGCCAGCAGGATCAGGATCCAGCGGAAAACGGAAATCCGGCGGGCGCGCGACTCGTAAAATTCCTGAACGGTCGGCGTCTGCCCGGCATTGTTGCGTTTTCTGCCGGAAAAGAAGGAGAAACCTGGCATGGAAACCTCCGGATGTCAGTCGGATGATGGATCGGAAAAGGGGTTTTTCGGATAAAAGACGCGGCTGAGGCAAAGTCCCTTGGCAGGCATGGTCCTGCCGGCGCGCGTCCGGTCTTTCGCGGAACGGATCCCGTCCGGGTCCGGGGCCAGAAGGCCGGATTCGATATCGAGCACGGTTCCGACGAGGATCCGGACCATGTTGTACAGAAAGCCGTCGGCGGAAACGGTGAAGGTCAGGACATCGCCTTCGCGTTCGCAGCCGAACGAGGTGACGGTCCGCACCGTATCGGGGACGGAACTGCCCGATGCCATGAAAGACGCGTAGTCCGCCTTTCCGGTCAGCCGCCTGCAGAGGGCGTCGCAGACTTTCTCGTCGATCCTGCGGGCGGTCGGCCACAAGGCGGTGAACGCGTGATCGAACGGATCCGGGATCCGCGAATTGCGGATGCGGTAAACATACTCTTTTCCGACGGCGTCGTATCTGGGATGAAAGGAATCGGGGACGCGCGAAGCTAAAAGAACGGAAATGTCGTCAGGCAGCTTGCGGTTGACGGCGTCCGGAATGTTTTCGGGCGGAACGGCATCCGGAATTCCCGAAACGGCGCAAACGAATCCGCGCGCATGGACGCCGGCGTCCGTCCTGCTGCAGCCGGTGACGGAAACGGGGGAGGAAAACGCGGACTCGACGGACGACTGCAGCGTTTTCTGAACCGAGACGCCGTTCGGCTGGACCTGCCAGCCGCAGTATCTCGTGCCGAGATAGGCGATTTTCAGAGCGTAATGTTCCATACTGTCACCTGAACGAAGATATTCAGACAGATCACAGCCGCGAGAACGGCCGCCATCAGAAACAGGAAGACGAAATCCGAAGGACGGGCGCGCAGCACGTTCAACTTCGTGCGGCCTTTTCCTCCGTTGTAGCAGCGGCACTCCATCGCGTCCGCGAGCTCGTCGGCTCTGCGGAACGCCGACACGAACAGAGGGATCAGGATGGGCACCAGCGCCTTGACTTTCTGCGTCAGACGCCCGGAGTCCAGATCCGCTCCGCGCGCTTTCTGCGCGGAAATGATCTTGTCCGTCTCTTCCATCAGCGTCGGGATGAAACGCAGGGCAATGGTCATCATCATGGAAAACTCGTGGACCGGAAGGCGGAAGACTTTCAGCGGGGAAAGCAGAGATTCCAGCGCGTCTGTCAGCTGCAGCGGAGACGTCGTATAGGAGAGCAGCAGACTGCACCCGGAGACGAGACAGACCAGCCGGATCATCATGAAGACGGCCGTGCGGATGCCTTCCGGATAGATGTGGATGAACCGCCACTCCCAGAGCGGCGTCTTGCCCGTCGTGAGGAACACGTTGATCACGGCGGTAAAGAGCAGAATGATGACGATCGGACGGAGCGATCTGACAAGCACGGAAACCGGTATCCTGGAAACGGCCGTGAGAATGACCGTCGTCAGGATGACCGCCGCGATCGAAGCGAGATTCCCGGCGGTCAGCGCCATGACAAGGAACAGGACGAGGCAGATGATCTTGATGCGGGGATCCGCCTTGTGGAGGAAAGAACTGCCCGGATAGTACTGGCCGAGCGTGATATCCTTAAACATGGAACATCCCCTCGACTTTCGCTTTTCCGTACGGGACGGTATAGACGTCGGTCTCGTCCGTCAGGCCGCGGTTTTTCAGCTCCAGGAACAGTTTCGTGATCTGAGGAAGATCGAGAGAAGCTTCCGCCAGTTCCTCCGCCCGGCTGAACACTTCTCCGACCGTTCCGTAAAGGAATACGGAGCCGTTTTTCAATACGAGGATCCGGTCCGCGTATTTCGCGATCTCTTCCATGCTGTGGGAGATCAGAAGCATGGTCGCGTGATTCTGCTTTCTGTATTCAAGCAGCCCGCCGAGGATCGCGTTTCTTCCCTGGGGGTCGAGCCCGGCGGCGGGTTCGTCCAGCACGACGACCTCCGGCTGCATGGCGATGATGCCCGCGATGGCGGCGCGCCGCTTCTGTCCGCCGGACAGTTCGAACGGCGAGCGGGCGAGGTCCTGCTCGGACAGTCCGCAGAAGCCTGCCGCTTCACGGACGCGCATGGCAATCTCCTCTTGCGGGAGGCCCATGCCCGACGGACCGAACGCAATGTCTTTCTCGACCGTTTCTTCGAACAGCTGGTATTCCGGATACTGGAAGACAAGGCCGACTTTCTGACGGATCGGGCGCATGTGTTTCGGATCGGACCAGATATCGGCACCGTTCAGAAGGACTTTGCCCCCGGTCGGCTTCCGCAGCCCGTTCAGAAGCGAAGCGAGCGTGCTTTTTCCGGAACCGGTGTGGCCGATGATCCCGATCACTTCGCCTTTCGGGAAACGCAGATTGATATGGTCCAGCGCGGTTTTCCGGAATTCGGTCTTTTCCCCGTAAACGAAGGAGACGTCCACCAGCTCCATCGCCGGCTCTGCTTCTCCGGCAGGCGGGGCAGGAGGGGAAAGGGGCGGCTTGCGCCCTCCGCGCTTTTTGAATTCGTCTTCGATCAGGCCCGCCGCTTCGGAAACATGAAGGACGCCGCCCGGAAAGCGGAAGCCGTCCCTGTTCAGCAGATAAAGCAGCTCGGTCACCTGGGGGACGGAGAGTGAGATCTTCTGAAGCGATTCCACCTCGGAAAAGATCTCGCGCGGGGTCCCGTCCATGACGATGGAGCCGCGGTTGACGACCAGGACGCGGTCCGCGTCGATCGTTTCGTTCATATAATGCGTGATCGCAAGAATGGTCAGGCCGCGTTCCCTGTTCAGCCTGCGCATGGCGGAAATCAGCTCTTCCCGCCCGGAAGGATCGAGCATGGAGGTCGCTTCATCGAAAATGATGCAGTCCGGCTCCATTGCGAGAACTCCGGCGATGGCGACGCGCTGCTTCTGCCCTCCGGAGAGTTTCGCCGTCGCGTGCCGCGCGTATTCTTCCATTCCCATGGTTTTCAGACAGTCGTCCACGCGTCTGCGGATCTCTTCTCTCGGAACGCCGAGGTTCTCCGGCGCGAACGCGACGTCTTCCTCCACGATCCCCGCGACGAGCTGATTGTCGGGATTCTGGAAGAGCATGCCGCATTTCTTGCGCAGGTCGAACAGCGTATCTTCGTCTTTCGTATTCAGCCCGTCGACAATGATGTCGCCCTCGGTCGGCGAAAGAAGCCCGCAGAGAAGACGCGCGAGCGTGCTTTTCCCGGAGCCGTTGTGGCCGAGGATGACCGTATATGACCCTTTTTCCACGGACAGATTGATGTCCTGAAGAACCAGGGGGTTGTCCGGACGATACCGGAAAGACAGATTGGATACGTTGATGAACGACATGTCTGTATCAGTTCCGCCGCGCATTGCGGGCGGCCCTTTCTAAAGTTGGGTTCGGGATGACGTCCACCGGCTGGAAGCGCCGGCGGGGAGGGGAATGCCGCTTTCGGAAACGGGGAGCCCCAATTCGTCGCTGACGACGGTTCCGCCGAAGCGTTTCATATGCCGGCTCAGGACATATCCGTTGGCCGAGGGCGACAAACCGGTCGTATACGAATTCAGAAGAACGAAAAGAGGCGATTGCGACAGCACGCCGCATACGAGTCCGACGAGATCATCCAGGCTTTCCTCGATGACCCAGCGCTCTCCGCCGGGACCGCGTCCGTATGAAGGCGGATCGAGGATCACGGCGTCATAAAAACTGCCGCGGCGGATCTCTCTCTGGACGTATTTCGCGCAGTCGTCGACGATGTACCGGATCCGGTCGCCGGGGATTCCGGACAGCGCCGCGTTCTGCTTGGCGCGTGCGACCATTCCCTTGGACGCGTCGACGTGGCAGACGAATGCGCCGGCAGAGGCCGCGGCCACGGTCGCTCCGCCCGTATATGCGAACAGATTCAGGACTTTGACCGGCCGTTCTGCGGAACGGATCAGACCGGAAAACCAGTCCCAGTTGACGGCCTGCTCGGGAAAAAGGCCGGTGTGCTTGAATCCCATGGGGGAAAGAAGGAAGCCGAGACTTCCGTACCGGACGGTCCATTCGTCAGGGACGTCTTTTTTGATCCACTCGCCCCCTCCGGTGCGGCTCCTCCGGTAGATCGCGTCGGCGCGGTCCCATTCCGGGCGGCTGCGGGAGCCCTTCCAGAGGATCTGCGGATCCGGGCGGATCAGGATATAATCTCCCCAGCGTTCGAGTCGCTCGCCGTTCACGGCGTCGAGGAGTTCGTAATCTTTCCAACGGTCAGAAATGAACATCTTAGGGGTCTCCGTTCCTATTCAAAAGTCACCTGCTCGCTTCCGGACGACCCGTCCGGGGGAGTGAGTCCGAGATGTCTGTAGGCGCCGGCCGTCGCGAGGCGTCCTCTCGGCGTGCGGTTCAGGAAGCCGATCTGCATCAGATAGGGCTCGTAAACGTCCTCGATCGTAACGCCCGCTTCGCCCGTGACGGCGGCCAGCGTTTCCAGGCCGACCGGTCCGCCGTTGAAGTGGCAGATGATCGCCCGCAGCATCTTTCTGTCGACCGCGTCCAGTCCCAGCTCGTCCACTTCCATGGCCTTGAGTGCGATGTCCGAGATCTCCTTCGTGACCGTCCCGTTGCCGCGGACGGATGCGAAATCCCTGACGCGCTTCAGGAATCTGTTCGCGATGCGGGGCGTTCCGCGGGACCGCTTTGCGATTTCCAGGGCGCCGTCTTCCGTGATCGGCGTATTCAGAATGCCAGCGGATCTCGTGATGATCTTCGCGAGGTCTTCCGGCGGATACATTTCGAGGCGGAAACTCATGCCGAACCGGTCGCGGAGCGGTGCGGACAGCTGGCCGGACCGCGTTGTCGCACCGATCAGCGTGAACGGTTTCAGCGGGATCCTGATAGAACGGGCGGACGGTCCCTTGCCCATCATCAGGTCGAGCGAGTAGTCTTCCATTGCCGGGTAAAGCACTTCTTCGACCTGCTTCGGAAGGCGGTGGATCTCGTCGATGAAGAGAATGTCGTTCTGCTCCAGCGTGGTCAGAATGGCGGCGAGGTCGCCGGCTTTCGCGATGGCGGGGCCTGAGGTGACTTTCAGGTTGACGCCGAGTTCCGACGCGATGATGCACGAAAGCGTGGTCTTTCCGAGACCGGGGGGGCCGAACAGGAGCACGTGGTCAAGCGCTTCATGCCGCGAAGCCGCCGCCTCGATGTATATGCGCAGGTTGCTTTTGATCTTTTCCTGGCCGACATATTCCTCCAGCGTTTTCGGACGGAGAGAGAACTCGGTCTCCGTGTCTTCCGACGAATATTCCGCGGCCGTGTATCTGGATTCGAAGTCGAACCCGTAATCGTCGTTCTGTTCCGGGACTTTCGTGTTGATAGGCATATTCCGGACGTCCTTTCGGTTGTTTGTTGGTTGAGCGGCTTATCTCGTGCCGAGGAACCTCAGCGTGTTTGCGAGGACTTCCTCGAGCGGTTTTGTCAGGTCCTGCGATTTCAGGGCGCTTTCAATCTGCTGGCGGTCGAAGCCGTAGAGCAGCAGCGTATCGATCACCTGCGATTTTATCGACTGGCTTCCCTGGACGGCACCGGGCGAAACGGAAAGGTCTTCCGGTCCGGATGCGCCGATCTTGTCTTTCAGCTCCATGATGATCCGCTGCGCCGTCTTGCTTCCGATGCCCGGAGCGTGCGACAGGGTCTTGTGGTCGCCGGAATAGATGACGCTCTGGAGGGTTTCCGTCGGAAATGTGCCGAGCACGGCCATGGCCCCTTTCGGGCCGATCCCGGAAACGGAGATCAGCAATTTGAAGAAACGGAGTTCTTCCTCGTCGGCAAAGCCGAACAGTTCCATCGCGTCCTCCCTGACGGACAGATGCGTGTAAAGCGTCGTCTCCTTTCCCAGCAGCGACGCGGCTTTGGATGCGGTCGTCGCGGAAACATTCAGCTTGTATCCGACACCTCCGCAGTCGATGACGGCGGTATCGTTTGTCAGTCTGGCCAGCCGGCCTCTCAGGTAGTAGAACATTTTTGAGCCCTTCCTGTTTAAATCGGGTAATTGTGAAGCACGGAATTGCCGTGACAGATCGCGATGGCGATGGCGTCCGCCGCGTCATCCGGCTTCGGCGTCTCCTTGAGATGGAGGTACTGGCGGACCATATACATCACCTGCTGCTTTTCCGCCTTTCCGTAGCCGACCATCGAACTCTTGACCTGAAGCGGAGTGTATTCGTAGATCGGGAGGGAAGACTGGTCGGCCGCGAGAAGGATGACGCCTCTCGCCTGCGCGACGTCGACGGCGGTTTTCTGGTTGTTCTGAAAGAACAGTTCCTCGATGGACATGCAGTCCGGGCGGTGCCGTTCGATCAGTTCGCGGATGCCGGAGTAAATTTCCGACAGCCGGTGTTCGAGCAGCTGGTGCGCCGCGGTCGTGATGCATCCGTATTCCAGACAGCGGAAGCGTCCCGAATGACATTCCACGACGCCATAGCCGACAATCGCGACGCCGGGATCGATGCCGAGAATGACCAACCTGATATCCCCCCTTATTATATAATCAATTAAGTATATCACGGTGAAAACTTGCCGTCAAGTTGTTCCGGATGAAATTGTCATGAAAGAATTATGAACAAACGAGCGCTCCGGGAGGCGGACCGGCAAAAGAATCATGCGGATTTGGGAAAAGGGCTTGACTTTTCCGCGCTCGTGTCCATATAA
>CACZRJ010000036.1 GCA_902783535.1 uncultured Ruminococcus sp.
CAACAGCCATCCCATGAAGGCGATCGAAGGCCTGACCGTCAACGGCAACTACGTCAACGTCTATCTCGTCGGATGCAATATCGGCGTTGTAAAGCAGGAAGCGTACAACGAATATGACAGCCGCGTGTGCAATATCCGCGTCAACGGCGTCGACAGCCATATCTACGCCGACAAAGATACGAACGCCGACGCTCCCGGAAAGGCCGTCTGCCAGGTGCAGGTCCAGGGCTCGCTGCCTGCCGGCGCCTTCTACAACCCGGATTACGACACTGTCGGATACGGGTATCTCCAGCAAAACGCCATCGGAACGCCCGAAGAACTGTCGTCCACCGTGGAGCTGTCCAACGTAACGATCCGAAAAATGAGCAGTTCCTGGCCGACGAACGGCTTTTCCGACGCGAGTTTCGAGAACGGCGTCCTTGACAAATACACCGGTGTCACTCTGAACAAATGCGTCTGGGGGCCTTACATCAACAACGGTGTGGTGAGTCAGGCGCTGAACAAGGTCGTGCTGAACGAATTCGCGCAACTGACTCTGATCGACACGACCCCCATGACTTCATATGGTGAATCGGAATACGATTACGACGATGTCTGTGCACCCGTCGAACTGAATCACAGGTCTACCCTCACCATCCACGGAACAAACCGCAGCCAGGTCATTGCCAAAGGACGGAATGTGCTCCGGCTGAATGACGCCAAAATCGGTGGTCGCGGGTATATTCTCGTGGACGCGACCTGCAACGCCAACACGTATACATATCTCAGCCCAAGCGGGATGTATTACTATGAAAATCACGGACCGGAGGGCGCGCATCTGCGGATCCTGATGTCCGGCAGCAGTACCATTCAGACAGACGGAAGAGGCAGCGGCTGGACTCCGGATATCATGGTCGACAACCAGGGCACCGCGATCTTTCAGGACGACCCGTCCGTCGCAGGCATCGGCTCCCTGACGATCGGAAGCGAATACGGCGACGGCGGCCATTATTACTGCGCCGCCATCGGCGGCACTCCGTCGCTGAATCCCCTGCCGCACGGTAACGTCACCATAAGGAGCGGCTCTCTGACCGTCATTTCCTCGAACGGCGGTGCGGGCATCGGCGGTTCGATCAACACGCCTACGATCGCCTACAAGATAAAAGAAAACGGAGAATCCCATGCAGTCGAATGGAATGGCGAAGTTGAGAACATCGTTCGATTTTACGTGGATGAACACACCGGCTATCTCTACTACGACAGCGTCATTGACGCCTTCAATCCTTTCAAAGGCGGATACTGGCTGCAAAAAAGCAGCGATACGTCCTATTACCCCGTTCAGCAAACGGATTCCGGCAGCTGGGTGAGCGTCTGGACAGAGCCGGACTATCTGACCGACGAACACGGCAACCGCATCGTAGATGTTGAGAACTCCGTTCCCGGCTTTTCAAGGGACGGCGGCATCGTCACCGTCTCCGGCGGTGTTCTGAATGCACGGGCCGCCACCGGCGCGGCGGCCATCGGCGGCGCATACGGGGGAAACGGCGGCGAATTCGGCATTCTCAGCGGAACCGTCAACGCGAAGACAACGGGCGGCGGCGCGGCCATCGGCGGCGGCCAGGTCAACTGGGGGAAACCCGAACGGGTCGGGATCGGATATCTGACCCGGCACGATTGGCTGAATACCTCAATGTCGACCTGGACCGACGGGATCTACATCGACCGTTACACCTATTCCCCTTCCATGGGCGGCGGCAGCGGAAAAGTGTATATCTACGGCGGTATCGTGAACGCCCTGGCGGACAACCCCGTATATGACGAGTATGGGAATCTGTTCAGTGAGTCGAAATACTACAACAAGGCCGGAGGCGTCATTTCTCCGCAGGAATATGACGAAACAGACGGCGTGTGGAAATGGAGAACCTATTACGGCTACACCGACCAGGAATATGAACGCTCACTCGAAGACGGCGTTCTTACCGGCAGGCTTCCAGGCTACGTGATCGGATCCACCTGCGAAAACGCCAACTCGTATTACGAAAACCGGACCGAGATCCTCCAAGTCGGCGGTCTGATGCAGAGCGACGGGAATCCCACGCTCATCCTTCAGCAGAAAGCCGACGTAAGGGCTGGACAGTATTCATATAATTACAAACAAGTTTCCGCCAGTTGGGACAACTTCTTCCGCAAGCAGAACCCGCAGGGCGTCATGACCCAGGACGCGCTCGGAAGAGATCCCGATCCAACCGACGGCTACGACAATCCGTTATTCGATCCGTCTCTCATCTCGGGAGCGTGTCTGATCCTGGGCATCGGCTGGGAAGACACGATGGTCACCGACGGCACGACAGGTCAGCTCATCAGCGGAAGCGCGGACTATACCTTCAAACCCATCCAAATATCGGAAAACTATACTTACCGCATCCGCGGACAGATCGAAATTCCCGATCTGGAGTATCTGAAGACCACCGACGGCGTATATAACTTCGTGCTGCCTGCCGGAACGGAACTCGACCTGCTTTCCGGCACCGTCCTGACCGTTCCCGAGCATTTCGCCATCATGGCGAGCGACATGAGCCAGTTCATCGTCGAGGAAAGTTCGGTCGTCCAGGGCAAGGGCCGCTGGCCGGGCAAACCGACGCAACCCGAATCCGCGCCGACCACACAGCAGGTCCGGTCGCTTCTGGAAAAGATCGGAAACGGTTCCTCATCCTCCGGTCAGGGCGGAACGATCGTCAGGACGCATCTGGCCATCGCGGAAACGAAGGACGGACTGATGGTCCTTTCCGGCAACGGCGTCAACGCGGTTCAAAGCCAGGCGGAAGCCATCGGGCTTCCGATCATCACCATCTTCAGTGCAGGCTCCGACGGCTTCAAAGGCGAGACCGTCAATGGCACCACTACCTGGAAACTGAATTCCAGAAGTGCGGACACGGTCATCTCGCTGATCCCGAACGGTGCGCTGACCGCAACGCCCGGAAAGCACACCACTACAAATTACGCTCCTGACCTCATCATCAGCGACAATGGCAATGGAGGCGTCGATATCACACTGCAGAGCGTCAAACTCCACACGCCCGAATATACAGTATATCAGCCCCATCAGGCAGACGATCAGATTACGCTGGTTCCTGAGAGTTCGAAGAGCCCCATGGCGTTCAAGATCGAATTCTCACAAGAGCAGGTCACCAACAACGACGCGCTCTTCGCGGTGCCTTCCTTCTCCGGAAGCGAATTCAATCTGCGCAGCGTCGCTCCGCTGAAGAACAAATGCTCCGTCCGGTACGGCGGCACATTGAGTTTCTCCACGCCGTTCGCTGATTTCGGCAATATCACGATCGAAGAGCTCCAACTCAAATACGGCGACGGCGTCAAACTCGACGGCATCGCAGGCGAAGGCAGCGTCGACGTGCCCTCCATTGCCGGATTCCCGGTGAGCGGCGGCGCAAAGATGAAACTCAACACCTTCGCGCCGAACCGGCTGGTCTCCCTGAGCGTCAACTTGGAAACGCCCCTCTTCTCCGGCGCGTTTGAGACCTCTTTCAAGGAAGTCCGCGGCGTCATTCTGCTCGACACGCTCTATGCCGAACTTGCAGTCGATGAAGGCGGCATCCCGCTCGTTCCCCCGACGGTCATCGGATATCTCCAGGGCGGCGGACTCGGCATCAGCGGCCTTGCGGATACGGTCGGCATGGACAGCTTCGGCGCACCGCCCGTCCGCCTGAACGTCGCGGCCAAGGGCAGCATCGTCGACGTCATCGAGGGATGGATCCGTCTGTCCGTCGGAATGGACGGCTTCGATCTCACCATGGAGGACATCGAGATCGCCGACATGGAATTCATCAAGGAATTCGGCGTCAGCGCGAAATGGGACGCCGGAGAACGCGAGATCCACGGCAAAACCTACTGGGGCCTGAGCGCGGATATGGAGCAGTACATGGTCATCGCCGTTCCCGCGACGGTCGCGAGTTCCTACGGCGGCGAAGACGACAATCTTCCGATGCTCTTCTCCGCCACCGGCACCATCGGCTACGGCGGATTCACCGGATATTACGAGGAGGACGGCTGGATCTACTTCATTTACCAGCTCCATGCGTCCGGCAGCCTGAAGGGCAGCATCACAATCCCGAAAAAGCTCGTCGGCATCTTCCCCTTCGAGACCATCAATCTCGCCAACGCGGAGATCGGATTCTACGCGGCGGCCAACGCAACAACGAAAGTTAACAAGACAAGCGTCTCCGGTTCCCCGAGCAAGATCCTTCGCAGCCTCGCTTCCAATGCGAAACTGGGATTTGACGCGGCGGTCGGCGCGAAACTGGTCGTCGGAGTCGGCGCCTTCCGATTCTATGTGCGCGCGGTCTACGTCTTCGGCGAGAAGAAGCCGCGGCTCAGCGCAGGATACGGCAGCGGCGGCGATCTGGATCTCAGCGAAATCAGCAACGCCTCCGGCGACGTGAACACGACCTATGCAGTGGTCGGAGAACTGGTCGACCCCGAAAACGGCGAACCGATCCCCGCGGTCATACAGATGGCTGCGGAAAACGTCGCCACAATGCAGATGACCGACGCCGGAGAACCGATCCACATAAAGAAGAGCGAAGGCCTGACGCTGGCTCCGCTCGCAACCGGGAAGAGCTTCACGGCAACGGTCTCCCAGAACGTGATCGGCAACACTTTCCTCGCCATCACGCTCGCCGATTCCACAAAAACGCTCTCCGCGAACGAACTGACGGTCAAACGCGGCGAAGTCTCCGTACCGCTGACCATGGCGACATTCGACGCGTCCGGCAACCAGACGAATAATGCGAACTTCTTCGCAGAC
>CACZRJ010000037.1 GCA_902783535.1 uncultured Ruminococcus sp.
AGAAATGCAGGACATCCGCAACGAGTCTACGGAAAGGCTGTTCAGAGCCATCGCCGGACTGAAGACGGCAGACGAGTGCTTCGCGCTGTTCGAGGATCTGTGCACGATCAAGGAGATCCAGGACATGGCGCAGCGCTTCGACACGGCGCTCATGCTCGATCAGGGAAAGAAATACAGCGAGATCGCCGGCAAGGTCGGCGCCAGCACGGCGACGATCAGCAGGGTGAACAGGTGTCTCGAATACGGATCGGGCGGATACCGCGCCGCGATCGAAAAACTGAAAAAGAGCGGTAAATGATCATGGAAATCTGCGAAAACGTACTTGACGCGGGCGAGAAGCTCGCTCTGAAACTCCGGCAGCTGTATGACGCGAACGGATACGCGCCCTACCGGATGAGCAAATTCGAGGAATACGACCTTTACGCGAAAAACAAGGACTTTCTCGTCTCCGACAACGTGATCACTTTTACCGACACGTCCGGAAAACTGATGGCGCTGAAGCCCGACGTCACCCTGTCCATCATCAAGAACAGCAAAGACGAGCCGGACGTCACGAAACGGGTCCGCTACGACGAGAACGTCTACCGCGTAACGGAGGGGAGCGGCGGCTTCCGGGAGATCACGCAGGTCGGCGTGGAATGCTTCGGGAAGATTAACGCGGAGACCGTCTGCGAAGTCGTTTCGCTCGCTTCGGAAAGCCTGAAGCTGCTTTCCGGAGACAGCCTGCTGGCCGTTTCCGATCTCGACCTCATCGAAGCGGTCATCGGCGACATGGATTGCGACGCGGACGCCGTATACAGGGCAGTCAGCGGGAGAAATCCGCACGGGATCGACGAATCCTGCGCCGGCCCGGGCGCTGATCTGCTCAAGAAACTGATCTCGGTCTACGGCGCGGTTTCCGACGTCCTTCCGGAGCTGGACCGTCTTTTCGAAGGAACGAAATACGACCGGATTTACGGAGACTTCAGAAACTTCGCCGGAAAACTCGTGCAGAGCGGGGACGCAAGCCGCATTTTCGTCGATTTCTCGGTCACCGGAGACACCGGCTACTACAACGGGATCGTTTTCAAGGGATTCGTCCGGAACGTCCCGAACGCCGTGCTTTCCGGCGGACAGTACGACAATCTGATGCGCCGGATGAAAAGAAGATCCCGCGCGGTCGGATTCGCGGTCTACGTCGACGCTTTGGAACGCGTGGACGAAGGACAGGCGGAGGACGACGGCGGATTCGTCAACGTCGCGCTTCCGAAAGGACGGCTCGGAGAAAAGGTCTACGGGATCTTCTCCGGGATCGGCTACGACTGCCCGTCGATGCTCGAGCAGAACCGGAAGCTCGTCTTTGAAAACAAGGAGAAAGGCATCCGGTATTTCTGGGTGAAGCCTTCGGACGTCGCGATCTACGTCGAGCGCGGCGTCGCGGACATCGGCGTTGCGGGGAAGGATATCCTGCTGGAATACGAGCCGGACGTCTACGAACTGCTGGACCTCGGCGTCGGCAGATGCCGGATGGCCGTGGCGGGCCCGAAAGACTTCAGGGACGACACCTCGAAAACGCTGCGCGTCGCCACCAAATTCGCGAACGTCGCCCGGGAATACTACAGGCTCCGCGGCAGGGACATCGACGTCATCCATCTGAACGGCTCGATCGAACTCGCTCCGATCCTCGGGCTGTCTGACGTGATCGTGGACATCGTCGAGACGGGCACGACGCTGCGGGAGAACGATCTCGGCGTTCTGGACGACATTTTCCCGATCAGCGCGCGCATGATCGCGAACAAGTCGTCGCTCAAATTCAAACACGGCAGGATCGGCGAGATCGCCGACGCGCTCCGCCGGTCTGTCGGAGGTGCAGAATGATCAGGATATATCAATACGGAGAAGTCGCTTCCGGGGAGATTTTTTCCCGGATGAAGCCGGAGACGGACGTCGCGTCCGTCGTTTCGGAGATCATCGCTGATGTCGCGGCGAACGGCGACAGGGCGTTGTACGAATATACCGAGCGGTTCGACCGCGCGGTCCTGAAGTCGCTGACCGTCAGCCGGGAGGAGATCGCGGAAGCCGCCGCTTCGGCGGACCCGGAATTCCTCAGGATCCTGGAAAAGGCCGCGGCAAATATCCGGAAATTCCATGAAAGACAGAAACGTAACTCGTTCATCATCAGCGAAGAGCGCGGGATCGTCACCGGACAGAAGGTGATCCCCCTCGAACGCGTCGGTCTCTACGTTCCGGGCGGTACGGCGGCGTATCCCTCGACCGTCCTGATGGACGCCATCCCGGCGAAGATCGCGGGATGCGGGGAGATCGTCATGACGACGCCCCCGCGCGCGGACGGGACGGTCGACCCGGCGATCCTCGCAGCGGCATCCGTCGCGGGCGTCGACCGGATCTTCAAAATCGGCGGAGCGCAGGCGATCGCGGCGCTTGCGTTCGGTACAGAAACAGTCCCGCGCGTCGACAAGATCGTCGGGCCGGGCAACGCGTTCGTCGCGGAAGCGAAGAAGCAGGTTTTCGGGCGGGTCTCGATCGATATGATCGCCGGACCGAGCGAGATCCTGATCGTCGCGGACGGAAAGACGGACCCCGCGGTCGCCGCGGCCGACCTGCTTTCGCAGGCCGAGCACGACCGGATGGCGAGCGCGGTACTCGTGACCGATTCGGCCGGATTCGCGTCATCGGTCAGCGCGGAGATCGAAAAACAGATCCCGCTTTTGGAGCGGGCTGAGATCGCGAGAGCTTCCATCGACGCGAACGGGAAGATCATCGTTGCGGACAGCATCGAACGCGCGATCGGCATCGCGAACGAGATCGCTCCGGAGCATCTGGAACTCTGTCTGGACAATCCCTTCGACTATCTCGACGAAGTCTGGAACGCCGGATCGGTCTTCATGGGCAGGCACTGTCCGGAGGCGCTCGGCGATTACTACGCAGGACCCAACCACACGCTTCCGACGGGCGGAACGGCAAGATTCTCCAGCCCGCTCTCGGTCGACGATTTCGTCAAGAAGATGCAATACACGTATTATACCGCGGACGCGCTCAATGCCGTCGCGGAGGACGTCGCCTTCTTCGCGCGCAAAGAAGGACTGACCGCGCACGCGAGGAGCGCGCTCATCCGAACGGAGAAAACAAAATGAGCAGATTCATGGCCGGAAAATACCGGAACATCACCCCCTACGTGCCCGGCGAGCAGCCGCGGGACGCCAAATATCTGAAACTGAACACGAACGAGTCTCCCTTTCCGCCCTCTCCGTTCGCGCTGCGGATGGCGAGAACCGCCGCGGGAGATCTCCAGCTCTATTCGGATCCGGACTGCCGGATGCTGAGGGAAGTCGCTTCTGATAAACTTGGCGTGCCCGAGAACGGGATCATGTTCACGAACGGATCGGACGAGATCCTGAATTTCGCGTTCATGGCCTTCTGCGGCGGAGAGACGGGTGCGGTTTTCGCGGATCACACGTACGGATTCTACGCCGTCGCCGCGCATCTGAACGGCGTCAAATACGAGCGGATCCCGCTGAAGGAGGATTTCTCGATCGATCCCGACGACTACGTCGGCGTCGGCAAGACGGTCTTCATCGCCAATCCGAACGCGCCGACCGGCCTGCTGCTGCCGCTGTCCGACATCGAAAAAATCGTTTCGGGCAATCCGGACAACGTCGTCGTCGTCGACGAGGCGTATATTGACTTCGGCGGAGAAAGCGCGCTGCCGCTGACGAAGAAGTACGATAACCTGCTCGTCTGCCGCACGTTCTCGAAATCCTGCTCGCTGGCCGGCGCGCGGCTCGGATACGGCGTCGCGGACGAGAAGCTGATCGAAGACCTGAACGCGATCCGGAACTCCAGCAATCCGTACAACGTCAACCGCATGACCATGGCGGCCGGCGTCGGCGCGCTCTGCGACGAAACATATTTCAGAAGCAACTGTGAAAAGATCATACAGAACAGGGAGTGGACCAAGCGGGAACTCTCCCGTCTCGGCTTCACGTTCACGGATTCGAAGGCGAACTTCGTCTTCGCGAAATGCGGCCGGATGGGCGGCAGGGAACTGTATCTCGCCCTGAAGGAAAAGGGCGTGCTGGTCCGTCATTTCGACGTTCCCGGGATCGAGGACTACAACCGGATCACCGTCGGAAGCAAAGAGCAGATGGAGAAACTGATCAGCGTTCTGGAGGGCATCATATCATGAGAACGTCGGAACAAAACAGAAAAACCGCCGAAACGGACGTCCGGCTGAAGCTCTCGCTCGACGGCAGCGGGAAGTCGGACATCCGGACGGGCGTCGGCTTTATGGATCACATGCTGACGCTGTTCGCGTCTCACGGGAAATTCGATCTGACGGTTTTCTGCGCCGGAGACGTTTCCGTCGACGACCACCACAGCGTGGAGGACATCGGCATCACGCTCGGAAAGGCGTTCGCTGAAGCGCTCGGCGACAAGCGCGGGATCCGCCGCTACGGCGACTGCATCCTGCCGATGGACGAATCTCTGATCCTGTCGTCCGTCGATTTTTCGGGGCGGGACTATCTCGGCTACGGTCTCGAGATCCCGACGGAAAAGGTCGGAACTTTCGACACGGAACTCGTCGAGGAGTTCTTTTACGGATTCGTCAGGAACGCCGGGTGCGCGCTCCATCTCCGCCAGTTGTCGGGAAAGAACTCCCACCACATCATCGAGGGGGCGTTCAAATCCGTCGCGCATTCCCTGCGGGCGGCCGTGGAAACGGACGAACGCTTCGCCTCCGAGATCCCGTCCACCAAAGGAGTGCTCTGAACATGGTCGCGATCGTTGATTACGGCGTCGGGAATCTGTTTTCGCTCCGCTCGTCCTTCGCCGCCGTCGGCGCGGAGGCGCTCGTCACAGGCGACAGGGAAACCATCGCCGGAGCGGACCGGATCGTTCTCCCGGGCGTCGGGGCGTTTCAGGACGCCGCGGAGAAACTCCGGGCGCGGAAACTGGACGCTTTTCTGAAGGAACTGGCGTCGTCAGGGAAGCCTTTGCTCGGCATCTGCCTGGGCATGCAGCTGCTGTTCGACAAGAGTTTCGAATACGGAGAACACGCGGGGCTGGGCCTTCTCCGGGGCGAGGTCGTTCCGCTTTCTGAACGCGTTCCGGCCGAACTGAAGATCCCGCATATGGGCTGGAATCCGCTCTCGTTCACCGGCGGAAGGCATCCGCTGTTCAAGTACGTCAAAGAGGGCGAGTGCATGTATTTCGTCCATTCCTTCTGCGCGGAGAAGTGCGAGGAAAGCGTCATCGCGACGGCCGAATACGGATGCGCGGTCACGGCTGCGGCCGCGAAAAAAAACGTGATGGGCTGCCAGTTCCATCCGGAAAAGAGCGGAGACGCGGGCCTGAGGATCCTGCAGGCCTTCTGCGAGATGGAGGAGGAAAAAACATGCTGATCTTTCCTGCGATCGATCTTTACGGTTCCTGCGCGGTCCGGCTGTTCCGGGGCGATTACGCGCAGAAAACGGTCTACAGCGCGGACCCGGCGTCCGTCGCCGCGGACTTCGCGCGTCTCGGCGCGCGTCAGGCGCACATCGTCGATCTCGAAGGCGCGAAAACCGGCGGAACGCCGCACTTCGGCCTGATCTGCAGGATCAGGTCGGAAAGCGGGCTGTTCCTCGAGGTCGGGGGCGGCATCCGGAACGCGGAGACCGTCAGGAAGTATATCGAAGCTGGCATCGACCGCGTCATCCTCGGCACGGCGGCCGTGTCCGACGAGAACTTCGTCAGGGAAATGACCGGCCGGTACGGAGACAAGATCGCCGTCGGCGCAGACGTCAGAGACGGGAAAGTCGCTGTCAGAGGCTGGACCGAGACGACGGAATCCGACGTGTTTGACTTCTGCGGGCGCATGCAGGACGCGGGCGTGAAAACGGTCATATGCACGGATATCTCGAAAGACGGCGCGATGCGCGGGACGAATCTCGAGCTGTACCGGAAACTGACCGAAACGTTTTCCATGGACATCATCGCGTCCGGAGGCGTATCGGCTTTGAGCGACGTCCTGTCCCTGAAAGAGACCGGCGTTTCCGGGGCGATCATCGGAAAGGCGTACTACAGCGGAGCGGTTTCGCTCGCGGAAGCGATCGAGGTGGCGAGGTGATTACGAAAAGGATCATACCCTGTCTGGACGTGAAGGACGGAAAAGTGGTCAAGGGCGTCAATTTCACGGGACTGCGCGACATCTCCTCGCCGGTCGGGCTGGCGGAGTTCTACAGCCGTTCGGGCGCGGACGAACTCGTCTTTTACGACATCACGGCCTCTTCGGACGGCCGGAAGATCTTTACGGACATTCTGCGGGAGACGGCGAGAAACGTTTTCATCCCGCTGACGGTGGGCGGCGGCATCGAATCGGTCGCCGATTTCGAGAACGTGCTCTGCTGCGGCGCGGACAAGGTCAGCGTCAATTCCGGCGCGGTCCGGAATCCCAGCCTCGTTTCCGAAGCCGCGAAGCTGTACGGAGACCAGTGCGTCGTGCTTTCGGTCGACGTGAAACGCGTGAACGGAGTCTTCCGCGTGTTCGCGAAGGGCGGGCGCGAAGACACCGGCATGGAAGCCGTCGAATGGATCAGGAGATGCGTCGGGAACGGCGCGGGCGAGGTCGTCGTCAACTCGATCGATACCGACGGCGTCAGAAAGGGCTTCGATCTGGAAATGCTCGAAGCGGTGTGCGCCGCCGTGCGCGTTCCCGTCATCGCGTCGGGCGGCGCCGGATGCATCGACGACTTTATCACCCTTTTCAAAACCGTGAAGGGCGTGGACGCGGGACTGGCGGCGTCGATCTTCCACTTCGGCGAAGTGGACATCGGCGAATTGAAAAAACGGATGGCGGAGGAGGGGATCCCCGCAAGGATTCAGGAGGAGAACAACCATGGTTTGCGCTGAAGAACTGAAATTCGACGAAAACGGACTGATCCCGGCGATCGTGAGGGACGCGGAGACCGGAAAGGTCCTGACGCTCGCGTATATGAACCGCGAAAGCCTGAACACTTCGATGGAAAAAGAACTGACATGCTTCTGGAGCCGGTCCAGGAAGGAACTGTGGCTCAAGGGGAAAACGAGCGGAAACTATCAGCACATCGTCTCGATCACGGCGGACTGCGACCGGGACGCACTGCTGGTCGACGTCCTGCCGGAAGGGCCGGCGTGCCATCTCGGAAACGAGTCCTGCTTCGCTTTCCCGGTGTTTGAGAGCGAAGAAAACGGAGCCTTCTCCTACGAGGGGCTCTACAGGCTCATCCAGGGCAGAAAGACCGAAAAAAAAGAAGGCTCGTACACGACCTATCTCTTTGAAAAGGGGCTGGACAAGATTCTCAAAAAAGTCGGGGAGGAGAGCACGGAGGTCATCATCGCCGCCAAATCGGAGAGCAAAGCGGAAACGGTCTACGAGATCGCCGACCTTGCCTATCACGTCATGGTTCTGATGGTTGAAGCCGGGATCTCTCTGGAGGACATCCGGCGGGAGCTCGCGTCCCGGCATGTCGTCGACAAGAAGGTGAAACAGGAGAAAACCGCGGCCCGGCTGAAGTCCTGAAAGCCGGTTCGCCCGCTCTGCAGGCGATGACGAAATCACGCTCGTATGGATCTGGACGGTAGGACTGTCCGAGGGAAACTACGAAACGCCTAAATCCAAATCACCAACACAATGAGAACGCATCGTACAAGTTAAGGTGCGTTCTCTACTATCCAAAGGAGGATTATCGTGGACGGAGAGTTCGAGGACGAAGAAACTCCCGAACGCTCCCGCGATGATCGTGACTGTCGATGACAGAAGGCGGCGTCTTTATGGCGCCGCATGATATACAACCCCGAAAATGTGCAAAAATAGTCGAAATATAACCCCAATTTTATGCAATATTCGATTGACAACAGCCCCGATTTTATGTATAATAGTAACCGGTTAAGTGATTGGAGGGCGTTCTTATGTTAAAACGTAAAATATATGACGATTTGCTGGACTGGAAACACAAAAGAAAAAAAGAAAAGGTCAAAAAGTGCCTTCTTGTTAAAGGAGCGCGTCAGGTTGGAAAATCGTTTATCATAAAAGAGTTCGGAAAAAACGAATATAAGTCTTTTGTGTGCATCGACTTCTTCCGCCAGCCTGCACTTAAATCT
>CACZRJ010000038.1 GCA_902783535.1 uncultured Ruminococcus sp.
TGCGACCTCGTCGCAGAAAAGCTTGAGAAGGCGCAGCTGACGAAAAACGACTACAGTTCCCTGGTCTATCTGCGCGATTACGTCGGACTTCCCTCCGAAATGATCGGGGGCGTCGCGGAATACGCCGTCTCCAGAGGCAAAAAATCCATGCAGTACCTGATGACGACGGCGCTCAGGATGTATCAGGAGGACGGGATCGACACCTACGAAAAATTCGAGTCCCACATGGCGCGGCTTGAGAAGGTGCATTCCGACGCCGGGCGGTTCAGGAAGCTGTGCGGCTTCGGAGACCGCGAACTGTCCTCCAAGGAGGAAGGATATTTCAAAAAGTGGTTTGACGAATGGGGCTTTCCCTTCGAGGCCGTCAAACTCGCGTATGAAAAAAATGTCGACAGCATCGGACGGGTCAGCCTTCCGTACATCAACACCATTCTGAAGCGCTGGTACGACGCGGGACTGACCACCGTCGAAGCGATCGAATCCGGCGAACAGCAGGCAGCCGGGCAGCCCGGGAAAGCGGGCTACGGCGACAGCGATGCATTCTTCGAGGCGGCGCTGAAGGCCGGATTCGAAGAGCCCGTTCCGGAAGGAAAGCCGAAAAAGAATCCCGGATCTGCGGCAAAGAAGGAGCTGAAATCATGACGAGAGAAGAAGCGTTTCAGGAAAAGAAACGCATGCGCACCGCCGCTCTGAAAAAGGCGGAAAAAAGAAAAGAAGAGCTGTACGCGGCACTCCCCGAACTGCGCGGGATCGACAGGCGGCTCGCGGCGTTCGGCCCCCGCATCGTCGCCGCCGCGATGAGCGAGGGTCCGGAAGCCGTTGCGGCGCTGAAAGAGGAAAACCTCGCGCTGCAGAAGGAACGCGGAGATCTGCTTACGGCCTCCGGATACCGCGCAGACGAGGACGCTCCCGTGTTTTCCTGCGAGAAGTGTCAGGACACCGGTTATCAGCTGCTGAATCTCTGCAGCTGCATCAAAGAGATGACCGCGTCCGAGAACTACCGGTCCGCCGGGCTCGGAAAGGGTCTGGACGGCAAAACCTTCGACAATTTTTCCCTCGCATATTACAAAGGGGAAGATCACGCGAAGATGCGTCTTGTTTTGAACGCCTGCAGCAACTACGCGGAAACGTTTGACAAAGACAGCCGGTCTCTGCTCATGATCGGAAGGACGGGTCTCGGAAAAACGCATCTTTCCGCCGCGATCGCGGAGACAGTGGCGGCGAAGGGGTTCCGCGTCATTTACGAATCGGCGCAGAAACTCTTCGACAATTATGAGAATTCGCGCTTCGGCCGTCAGCAGGAAAGCATGGAAAAAGTGGAATCCTACGAATCCTGCGATCTGCTCCTGATCGACGATCTCGGCACCGAGTGCGCGTCTCAATATACGTCGGCGACATTCTTCAATCTTCTGAACACCCGGCTCATCTGCCGCAAGCCGACCATCATCAGCACCAATCTTCAGCCGAAAGAACTGGAAAAAACATACGGCGAGCGGATCTATTCCAGACTGTGCGGGGAATTCCGCCTGCTCCCGTTCAGCGGCGAGGACGTCCGCATGCAGAAGCTCAGAGCCCAGTCATGAAGCAGGTCACGATCTATACCGACGGGGCGTGCAGCGGCAATCCCGGACCCGGCGGATACGGCGCCGTTCTCGTTTACGGCAGCAGCGAAAAAGAACTCTCCGGCGGAGAGCCTTCGACCACCAACAACCGCATGGAACTGACGGCAGCCATTGTCGGGCTGGAGGCATTGAAAGAACCTTGCTCCGTTCTGCTCGTCAGCGATTCCAGATATCTCGTCGACGCGATCGAAAAAGGCTGGCTCCGGCAATGGAAATTCAGGCACTGGAAAAAAGCCGACGGATCGCCGGTCCTGAATCCGGATCTCTGGAGAAGGCTGGACAGACAGCTTTCCAGGCACGAGGTCGTTTTTCAGTGGATCAAAGGCCACGCCGGACATCCGTATAACGAGCGGTGCGACGCGCTGGCTGTGGCATATTACAAAAAATACCTTGATGAGGTTCCGCAATGAGAAATCTTCCGATCACTCCGATGTGGCTGAAGCGGTCGGCTTGGGCCGCGGCCGCGGTCCTCGGAACGACCGCCTGCATTCTCGTCTGCATGGTTGAGAATCTTCTGGACGGCGGCTTTCCGTGGGCATTTCTTCTTCTTTGCGTTTTTCAGGTCTGCCTGTGCGTCGCCTCCGCGGTGATCTGCGGCAGACGGTTTTCCAGGAAATGGCCGTCGATCGTTCTGTTCGTCTCCGCGTTCCTGCTGACCGCGGCCGTCCTCGTCCTGACCGCATTCTGGCTGTCCTTTTTCCGTTCCTGAATCAAAAACCGCGTCCTTTCCGCCGCAGCGGAAAAAACGCGGTTCTCTTTTTTCTTTTCGGATCAGAGCCCTGCGATCGCGAAGATATAGTCCTCGCAGCCTTCAAAGCGAAGATTGAATTTTTTCAGGGAAACCGAACCGACTTTGCTCATGATCTTCTCCCCGTCCACGACCGAGAAATTCGGGAAGTCCGCGACCGTTTTTCCGACGCATTTGACATACGCTTCCTTCCGGACCCAGATCTTCAGGAATTTGTCCTTTTCGCTCTCTTCGCTTTCGTTCCGCACGTATTCTGCCTCGTCGCCGGAAAAGAACCTTTCGGCAAGCGCCGCGAAATCCGTTTTTCCGTTTTCGTATCTCGGCAGATACTCGCCGTCGATCCCGACGGGAGAATCGTGCAGAGCCACAACGATCTTGCTTCCGGTCGTCGTCACGGAAATATGCTTCTCCTCCTTTGCGCCGACGATCGAGGGCTTCCCTTTCGCGGAATACTCGATATGAACGTCTTCCTTCATACAATCGCGGACGGCCGCTTCCACCGCGGCGTGGCGCGCCTCCCGGTCGGGGTTGTTTTCAAGCACGAAACATCTGAATGCCATCTTCTTATTCCTCCTTGCCCTTTTCGTCCGTCTGATCTTTCGATTCATCCTTGCTGAAGATCTCCTTGCACTTGTTCAGCAGTTCGGGCGCTCTGTCGATCAGCGAGTTCGTCCCGTTGAAGAATGTTTCCACCGGATTGTCCTTCTGACGGTAACTGTCCGGATTCTTCAGATCCATCAGTGTCGTCCTGCCCTGCGCATCGATCACGAGAAAGCCGAGCGGCGTAACGGAAACGCCCGCGCCGCTTCCGCCGGCAAACAGCGGGACCTGCTCCTTCGGCTTCCGGTCGGCGCCGCCTGTCGCAAATCCGATGCTGACCCTGGAAAAGGGCACGATCGTCACCCCGTTCGGAAGCGACATCGGCTCTCCGATGACGGTGTTGACGTCCGCCATGGTATTGACGTTTTTGATTGCGTCTTCGAGTAGCTGCTTGATAGAACTTTCCATAAATCCACTCTCCTACTGCTGCTTCGGCTCTTTGATCATGAGCTCCCACAGTTTCTTGATTTCTTCGGTATACCAGTTTCTGGTGACCAGTGCCTGCCATACCCTCATCGTAACGCAGATTTCCGCGTCTGCTTCGATCCGGTCGGCAAGAAAATCGCATTCCGCCTCCAGACGGATTCCTTCTTCCTTGATCCGCTTTTCCGGGATCTCGTCCAGAAGCGTCCGTACGGCCGCGAGCAGGGCCTGCATCTCGCCGTAAAGCACCCCTGTCTTCATCGCATCGTCCGAAGCGGCGAGCAGCCGTATCCGGAGCGTTTCAAGACACGCATATTTCCTGACGTAACGCAGAACGCCCGCGACAAGGTCCCTGATGACGACCGCCATTTTTTTCAGATCTTTTCCGCTGTATGCGGGGACTTCGGGTCCCTTTTTCTTTTTCTTTTCGTTTTCCAGCTGCCTGCGCCGCTTTTCCTGCCATTTGTCCCGCTTGGTGTGGTCCGTCAGATCTTCCGAGATCCAGTCCTTGTCCACCAAAGGGATGGTGATCGGCCCGATCCGGTAATACAGGAACGGGTATTGCGCGAATCCGGCGGTCACCCGGACCCGCAGAAAGGCGACGACTGCCAGAAGGGCCAGAACTGCTGCGATGACGATCAGCGCCGTCATGACACGGATTCCGCTCCCTCGCCGTCTGCAGATTCGGAAGGCCCGTCGGCATCCTCGGAAACGGGCACAGCCTCCGTCTCTTCCGAAATGGTCATCTGCTCAGGCAGTTCGGACAGGTCGGCTTCCGGGAGGTCTTTGATGGACTCCAGTCCGAAACAGCGGAGAAACACATCCGTCGTCCCGAACAGGATCGGCCTGCCCGGAGCGTCCAGAAAGCCGCGTTCGGCCAGAAGGCCTTTGTCACAAAGAGAGGAAACGATCGAGGAACTGTCGACGCCGCGGACGGTCTCGATGAAAGACCTTGTCACGGGCTGGTTATACGCGACGATCGCGAGGACTTCCAGAGACGCCTTGGAAAGCGGCGGCACCTTCCTCATTTCCAGCGCTTTCTTTACAGTTTCCGAAACAAATGATTTCGTACAGAGCTGGTACGCGCGCTCCACCGTGATCAGTTGTATTCCGCTTTTGGAACTCTCCAGCATGGAGCGGAGTTCCTCGGCCGCCTCTTTCAGCTGTTCGGAATCGATGCCGAGCAATTCGCGGAGCCGTTCCTGATCAACGGGGCCGCCGCAGGCAAACAGGACCGCCTGCAGCGAAGCGATGGTTTCCGAAGGGATCATTCCGCCGGCACCTCCTTTGCAAATATTCTTTCTTGCCGGTCATCAGTTGAATTCCGACTCTTCGTCTGCCGGCAAGTCTTCAAACGAGTCGGAAAGGGACAGATAAAGGTCTCCCTGTGTGTGATCGACGTCGATCCTGCCGAACCGGACGGCTTCCAGAACGGCCAGAAAGATCGCGATGACTTCTCCGCGGGACTGCGCGCCGTCAAACATATGTTCAAAGGACACGCGCCCGGAATGCTTCAGTCTTCCGTATACTTCGTCCATTTTTTCCTGGACGGTATAGTACCGGGTCTCCATCCGCTTGAAAAGCGTCGTTTCCTGACGCTGCGACCGTTCCAGTTCCAGACGCTCCGCGATGCGGGCGAACGCTTCCGCCAGCAGTCCGGCGGCATGCTGCCTGTGATAGGTCGGGTCGTTCAGTTCGTCCGCCGGCTTCGGATACCGGTCGTAATAGGTTTCCGCCTGCGTTCTCAGGAAGAGCGCCGTCTGCTGCGCGCGCCGGTGTTCCAGCAGCGCGTCGACCAGCGGCTTTCTCGGGTCTTCCTGCCCTTCCTGACGCGGCAGAAGCATCCGGCTCTTGATCAGCATCAGCTCCGCGGCCATCACGATGAACTCGCCGGCGATCTCCATGTCCATCTGTTTCATGGCATCCAGATAGGCGTTGTATTGTTCCGCGATCTCCGCGATCGGTATGTCGAAGATATCGATTTTGTGTTTCGCGATCAGCGCCAGAAGGAGATCGAGCGGGCCTTCGTACTTTTCGATTTTGAAATTCAGTTCTGTCAAGACGTCAGGCTCCTTTCCGCGCGGTCAAAGCTGGAATATGAGACTGACGAGCCAGATGAACCCGTTAAGGATCTGGTCCCTGCACCACTGCAGAGGGAACCAGAGATAATAGTCGATCATGGCGAAGAACGGGATCCGGTTCGCGAGAAGGCTGAGCAGGATCAGGCCGTAGTAAATGAATTGCGTATATTTCCTCAAGCCGACATATCTGGAAGCGATACGAGGCGGAAGGACGCAGGCGAGGATGTTCGACCCGTCCAGCGGGGGGATCGGGATCAGGTTGAACAGGCCGAGGCCGATGTTGATCATCATAAAATACTGCAGCCCAAGCGAGATCACTGTAAAGGCGTTCGGGAGCCCGTCCTCGCTGCCCGGGGCAAATTTGACGACGGCACCCCAGATCAGCGCGCCGACCAGCGCCAGAAGAAAATTGGACAGCGGTCCGGCCAGCGCGGTCAGCGCCATGTCGCGCCGCGGCTTTTTGAAATTGCTCATATTGACCGGGACCGGTTTCGCCCATCCGAATCCGATCAGGAGCAGCATGGCAGTTCCGGCAAGATCGAGATGGTGAAGCGGGTTGAAACTCAGCCGCCCCATGTTCTTCGCGGTCGGGTCGCCGAGCTTCCACGCGGCGAAGCCGTGCGCGATCTCATGAACGATCAGCGCGATCAGCAGCCCCGGAAGCATCAGCAGAGCAAGGCCGATCTTGTATTGCCAGGGGAGATATTCATTTGTGAGAATCGACAGCAGCACAGCGGCTCCTCCTTCTCAATTGAAGATGATCGTCTTTATCACACTTTCAGGCGGACCATGCTCGGCTTCCATGCCTTCGGGGGTTCGTAACCCATCATCGTGACGACCGTTGCAGCGATGTTCGCAAGTCCGTAGTCACCTTCCACGAATTCGTACCTGTCGCCGTAAAAGTTATCGTAGATATAGCAGGGAACGGGATTGAGCGTATGGCTGGTCTTTGCCTTCGGCGTTCCGTCTTTGGACAGTTTCGGAAGCCCGGTCTTCTTGTCGATCTCATACATTTCGTCGGCGTTTCCGTGATCCGCGGTGATGATCGCGACGCCGCCGACTTCGTCGACGACTTTGAGGATGCGCGCGAGACAGAGGTCGAGCGCCTCCATGGAAATCTTTGTCGCGATGAAGGACCCCGTATGTCCGACCATGTCCCCGTTCGGGAAGTTGACTCTGAGGAACCCGTATTTTCCGGAGCGCAGTTTTTCGATCAGCACGTCGGTGATCTCGGCGCATTTCATCCACGGGCGCTGCTCAAACGGGACGATGTCGGACGGGATCTCGATATAGTCCTCGAGTTCCTCGGAGAATTTTCCGGAGCGGTTGCCGTTCCAGAAATATGTGACGTGACCGTATTTCTGCGTTTCCGACAGCGCAAGCTGGGGAACGCCCTTCCCGACGAGGAATTCGCCCATCGTTCCTGTGATTTCCGGCGGAGAAACGAGATATCTGGACGGCACGTGCGCGTCGCCGTCGTATTCCAGCATTCCGGCATAGATGATCTTCGGGACCCGGACGCGGTCAAATTTGTCGAACTCCGGTCCGCCCTCAAAGGCTTTCGAGATCTCGATGGCGCGGTCTCCGCGGAAATTGAAGAAAATCACCGCGTCGCCGTCCTCGACCGTTCCGACCGGTCTGCCTTCTTCGGCAATGATGAACGGCGGGAGGTCCTGGTCGATCGCCCCGGTCTCGCCGCGAAGCGTCTGGATGGCTTCCTCGGCCGATCCGAACTGACGGCCTTCGCCGAGGACGTGAACATGCCACCCTTCCTCGACCATGCCCCAGTTGGCTTCATAGCGGTCCATCGTGATGCGCATCCGTCCGCCGCCGGAAGCGATCCGCGCGTCGAAAGTACCGTCGCGGAGCGATCCGAGGAATTCCTCAAACGGACGGACGTATTCCAGAGCGGACGTTTCTCCGACGTCTCTTCCGTCCAGAAGGATATGGACACGGACGCGCCCGATCTGCTCTTTCTTCGCCTGCTCGACCATCGCTTTCAGATGGTTGATGTGAGAATGAACGTTGCCGTCCGAGAACAGTCCCAGGAAATGCATGGTGCCGCCGTTTTCCTTCACGAAGCGGACCTGCTCCTCCCAAGTCTTCGACTGGAAGATCTTTCCGCTTTCGATCGCGTTTGAAACAAGTTTCGCACCTTGCGCGAAAATCTGTCCTGCGCCGAGCGCATTGTGACCGACTTCGGAGTTTCCCATATCGTCGTCGGAAGGAAGACCGACGGCGACGCCGTGCGCTTTCAGCAGAAATCTGTGATACTTGGAGGAAAGCATGTCGAGCGTCGGCGTATCGGCAGCGGCGACCGCGTTGCCCTCCTTCCGCTCCGTATATCCGACGCCGTCCATGACGATCGTCAGGATCGGTTTCCGTTCATTTCCAAAAATAGCTTTGCTCATGTTTTTCGCTCCTTCTAGTTACAGTTCGCGAAGCGCGCCCTGACCGCATTCTCCGCACAATTATACAACATATAATATATCATGACACGTGACGCTTTTCAAGAGAAAACAGCGAAAAAAAGAGCCGCCGGCCGCTGAAAAGCGCCGGCGGAGTCTCTTGAAACAGTGATCATTCCGCCATCAGTCTTCCGAGATCCCGATATTTCTCATCGCCTCGGCCTGCAGCGTATACAGATGATAGTAGACGCCCTTCGCTTCCATCAGTTCAGCGGCCGTCCCCTGTTCGGCGACTTTTCCGTCTTCGATCGAGATCAGATAGTCGGCGTCCCGAAGCGTGGAAA